>CBIMJO010000980.1:0-4517 GCA_966244135.1 uncultured Actinocrispum sp.
TGGGCTCGTTCGGCCTGCGCGTCGTGCATCTGGTGCTGAGCGCCTTCTACGGCCCCAGGCACGAGGTGGAGGTCAACTGGGACTGGATCTATCAGCTCGGTGAGCGGCGGGTGCGGGCGCCGCTGCACGCGCGGGAACCGGTCGCCGTGTTCCGTGATCTCCGGCGGGAACGCGAGATCCTTGTGGGACTGGGGATCTCGCTCGATGAGTTCACGCCGCACGTGGTGCTGCGTGGTGCCGACACCATGCGGTTTACCACGTCGGTCGTGCCGAGGATCCGGGGCAGGCCGGATGTCCTGCTCGACATCGACGGAACGCCGCCGGACTATGGGACGGCGGGTGGCTCGTTGCGGATCGCCGGTTCGGCTGCGGTACGGCTCAGACGTGTGGACTGTTCCGGCCTGACGGTGGCCGTCAGGCCGGCCAGTCCACCCGACTGTCCTTTGTGAACTACTGTGGTCACGTGGTGCTGGGCTCGGCCATGCTGTCCTCGCGAGCGAGCTGTGGGCGCAGCGAACCGATGGCCAGCAGGCAGACCGCGCTCACGATCGCGCCGGCCACCAGGTAGGTGGCGACCGACCAGGTACCGCCGGTGTCGTTGACCAGCCAGGTGGCGATGAACGGCGACAGGCCGCCGCCGAGCACCGCACCCAGCTGGTAGCTCAGTGACACACCGCTGTAGCGCACATTCGTCTGGAACAGCTCCGCGTAGTAGGCCGGCATTGGCCCGAACAGCGCGCCCGACCCGACGAAGCCCAGGATCATCGCGATCATCAGGTAGCGGCCGTCCAGCAGCCAGAAGAACGGGAACGCGAACACCGCGATGAACAGCGCGCCGCCCAGCATGACCGGCAACCTGCCGATCCGGTCGGACAACCGTGCGAACAACGGCACGGACACCGCCTGCGCGAACGAACCGACCAGGATCGCCCAGAGCACGGTGTTCTGCGACATCCCCAACTGCTTGCGGCTGAAGGAGACCGCGAAGGTGGCGAGTACGAAGATGAACATGTTGAAGCCGAGGTTGACACCCGCGCCGAGCAGGACACGGCGCCAGTCGTCGCGCAGCACGTCGGCGATCGGCAGGCGCACGGCCTTGGTCCGGGCGAACGCCGGGCTTTCCTGGATCGACAGACGCACATACAGGCCGATCGCGACCAGGACGAGGCTGAGCAGGAACGGCAGCCGCCAGCCCCAGCTCAGGAAGTCCGGCCCGGAGATCGACGTGGCCAGCACCATGGCCAGGTTCGCCAGCACCAGGCCGACCGGTGACCCGATGAAGATCCAGCTGCCGTACCAGCCGGTCCGGCCCGCGGGCGCGTGTTCCACCGCCATGAGCGAGGCACCGCCCTGCTCACCGCCCATGAAGAACCCCTGCACCACACGGAGGAACACCAACAGGATCGGCGCCAGGATGCCCACCGACTGGTACGTCGGCAGCACACCGATGAGTGCGGTGGCCAAACCCGTTGTTGTCAACGTGAGCACCAGCATCGTGCGCCGCCCGATGCGGTCGCCGAAGTGCCCGATCACCACGCCGCCCAACGGCCGGGCGAGGAACCCCGCCCCGAACGTCGCGAACGACAACAGGACCCCGATCCTGGGGTCGACCTGCGGGAAGAACAGCTTGTCGAACACCAACGCCGATGCCGTGCCGTACAGCAGGAAGTCGTACAGCTCCACGGCGTTGCCCACCGCGCTCGCGACCGCGACCTTACGTATCCCCGACATGGCCTCAGGGTGAGCTATCGCTCACGGTCTGACAATCCGCAACGGGCAGAATCGCCCAGTTGGCGCTCACCCGCACAATTGCCGGCGACCATATTGGCTCCAATCAGCCGAATGTCAACTTGGTCTGCTCGGCATCTCATCCGCTGGTCACAGCGTCGCTATGGGCCAACTGGCCCGATGAACCGGCGTGTTGCGCGATCGCTGGATGGATGCGACTTCAACTACCGGACTCAGGGAGGAATGGAGAAGCGGACCACGAAACCACCTGGCAAGCGTCAAGAGCATCTTGTGGCGAGACTGGACGCGATCGTGGGCGATCGATGAAAGGGGCAAAGCGGCCTGGAGCCCTTGAGCGCTTCGTGGAGGCCAATGCCAAGGCCGAACCACACACATCGCCTGTCCGCCTGTCACAGCAGCAGCAGTATTTCCGGGGGTACGCCTCCGGACATAACCGGGGCGATCGGGACGGGGTGCTGGCGCCGGTCGTGAGACCGGCGCGCCATGGGCGGCATCCTGGGCTGCGTGGCCCTCTGGGCTGCCGCTCCAGAGCTGGTCTTCGGTTCCGTGGAAGGAAGAGCTTGTGTGTAGCTGCCACTTCGGTGTGAGCCCTGCGCGTTGCGCCGGTGGTCTGGTTTGAGCAGAGCGCATTCGTGCACGCATGTGAATCAGTGAAGGAGGACCAGGTGACCATTACGCCCTTTGCCGGGAGCGACGGCTCCCGGGTGAAGCGGCCACCACAGGCGGATGAGCGCACGACGATCGCGGCATTCTTGGGCTGGCACAGGGAAACGCTGAGGCTCAAGTGCGTCGGCCTCAGCCCGGCGCAGCTCGCGGAACGAGCCGTGGGCCCTTCGGCTCTGTCCTTGCTCGGGCTCGTCCGGCATGCGGCTGAGTCGGAGCGGTTCTGGTTCCGTCATGTCATGGCAGGCGAGGAACCTGCCCCGCTGTTCTCAACGCCTGCCGCTGCGTTCGAGGTTGCCGAAGACCCGCTGCAAGTGGCTCAGGCGTGGGAGGTGTGGCAGGCCGAGATCGCATTCGCAGACCATTTCGTTGCCACAGCGCCAAACCTGGATATTGCCGGGATTGAACCCGGCGAAGGCCCGGTCTCTTTGCGCTGGGTCCTGATGCACATGCTGGAGGAGTACGCCCGCCATAACGGTCATGCCGACCTGCTGCGCGAACGCATCGACGGACGGGTGGGGCTCTGACGAACATCATGGTTCAAGCCAGGAATACCCGGACGGGTCGATTTGGTGCCATTCCTGATCTGGTGTCCGAAAGGAGACGCTTGATGGCCTGAGAATCCATCGCCGCTGGAAGAGAATCCAGTGGCTGGTGAGGATCGGCCCGTCGCCGGAGTCCATGTCAACCGCCAGAGTTGTCCTGATCAGGAAATGATATCGCTTGAGGAGCGCCAGGCCGATGCGGAGAAGAACGAGAGACGTTCTTCAACGGTTCGAACACCTTCCTGGCGTTCCTCGCTGAGGGAACGGACGGCACGCCGAGGATAACTTGAGCAGAAAGTCAATCACGTCAACGCGATCGTGCACTTACGGAAGGCCGGTGATGCGGCGGACCTTGCGGTTCTCAGGCGGCAGTGTGGGCTAGCCAGTGGTCGGCCAGGCTGCGGTCGCCGGTGATCGTGACCTGGTCGACCGGCAGCCTTCGGGTCAACACCAGGAGTAGGTCCTTGATGGGCCCGGTCAGCGTCACGTCGGCCGTGTTCGTGGACCGTGCCCATTGGACGCCGTCGGGGGTGCGGGTGATCAGCCAGCCCATGCCGGTGTCTGGGCGGAGTTGGAGGGTTTGGCCGGTACCGCGCAGCTCGGCAAAAGCCGGTTTGAGCGTTGGTGTGACCGGGTTGGACAGTACTTCCAGCCATTCACTGATCGCGTCTGCCGCGAGATCCGTTGCCACCTCGAACGTTGTTCCCGTGGCGAGCGCGGCGTCGGCGTTGTGCATAGTGGTGTCGTGGAGCATTCGGCGCAGCCAGAAGGTCGCCGGCTGAGGCCCGAAGAATGTCCAAACTGGACTGTCGGAAGTAGCCACTGCGTCGGCAAGGTCTGCCGCGCCCGCGTGGAGCCAGTCAGACCATCCCTCGGGAGAGCCGGGCGCCGCGTCGAACGGGTCGGGCACCGGGCTTGGTCCAGAGCGGACGATGCTCGCCGCCCAACGATGTGCCTGGCCGATGTGTCCGACCAGCACCCGCAGTGGCCATTCTGGACACGTCGGAACAGTGGCGTCCGGGTCGGCGCCGGCCACCGCTTTGGCGAACCTGGCGGTGTGCTCGTGAAGTCCCTCGGCAAGTCGTGCGTGATCCATAGCCGTACCGTAGGAATTCCACTCGGCTGGAGGTTCTACCGATGGTGACCGGCGACACACTCGGGATCGGCGAACTGGCTCGGCGGACCGGCGTGGCCGTTCGCACGGTTCGTTTCTACTGCGACGAGGGGCTCCTCGAGCCGGTGCGCAGCGCTGGTGGTCATCGCCGGTTCGACATGGCCACGGTCGACCGGTTGAACCTGGTCCGGCGGCTGCGCGGGCTCGGGCTGGGCCTGCGGTCCATCGCCGATGTCCTTGCCGGTCAACGTTCCCTCGACGAGGCCGTGGCCGCGGAACGAGCCGCTCTCGACCACGAGATGGCGACGCTGGCCTGGCGCCGGTCGGCGCTTCGCGCGGTCGAGGAGGCGCCACTGACCGACCGGGCCGCCCGGCTCGAGTTGCTGTCCGCGGTCCAGGACGGCTTCTCCGCGCACGACACCCTGGTCCGTCTCTGGCATCCGATG
>CBIMJO010000981.1:0-4517 GCA_966244135.1 uncultured Actinocrispum sp.
CTGGCTGCACAAGCGCAACGACAACGACGCGTTCCTGGAGGCCGAGCGGGCGGAGTACTTCGCCCAGCTGAGCTAGCCCGGGGTTTCCGCGATGGGGAAGTGGATGGCGCTGAGCAGCCGCGGGGTCCGGCCGGGGGCGGGGCCGTTGCCGACGCGGGCACGGAAGGCGGCGGTGACCTCCTCGATCAGTTCCATGCACTCCTCCGGGTCCAGCCAGATGATGCCCTGGCGGTAGCCCACCGCGTCGGCGACGGGATCCGCGCCGTCCTCGTCCAGGTATGCGTTGAACTCCGCCAGCAGCACCGCCATGGCCGCCGCGAACCCTTGGCGGTGGTCCTCCAGCGTCATCCTCGCCGCGGCTTCCATGTCGATCGCGGTCCGGTCCCGGCGGAGCTGGTAGTGGCGTTCGACGGCGCCGTGGACCCGTTGTTCGTCCACCACTTCGAGGATCCCGGCCTCGGCCAACAGGGCGACATGCCGGTACACGCTCGTCTTTGGGACGTCGCGCAGCCTGGTGACCAGGTCGGATGTCGTCAGGGTCCGGTCGCCGGACATGGCGTGCACGATGCGCAGCCGGACGGGGTGCAGGAGAAGGTCGAGCGTGTCCACACCGGAACGATCCCACATCTGGTACCGTTCTCAAAGTTGGGAACGCACCGCTAGGGGGTTGGTCATGCAGCTGAACGCCGTCATTCCGATGTCCACGCTCGACCCGGAGGGCCCGCTGGACGACCTGAGCTGGCTGGACCGGCTGGTCGGGGACGCCCGGGTGGTCGCGATCGGGGAGAGCTCGCACTACAACGGCGAGACCTACCGGCTGCGCCACCGCATCCAGCGCTACCTGCACGAACGCCACGGGTTCGCCCTGTACGCGATGGAGACCGGGTACGTCGAGTCGCAGCAGGTCCAGGCGTGGCTCGACCACGGCGGCGATCTCGGTGACGTCCAGGCCAACGGGTTCACCGGACTGATGGGTCTGTGGACCGAGATGGGCGACCACCTCAGGACCCTCATCCGGTTCTCCGGGGTCGACCTGCCCGGCTCGAACGCCAACCTCGGGCCCGGGCTCGAGGCGGTCGCCGCGTATCTGCGGAGCGTCGGCTACGAGGTCGACCCGGAGCTGCGTGAGTCGGCGAGCTATGGCGCGATCTCACCGTTCTCGGCGCCCGCGGCGGTGGCCGCCTACGCCCAGCTGGACGACAAAGATGGGTTCACCGCAAGCCTTTCCCGGCTGCAGACGCACCTCGCCGCCAGCAGCTTCGACTACGAGAAGGTCACCGGCAAGGAGGCCTACGAGCGCGCGCTGCGGGCGATGAGCCTGACGATGACCTTGGACGCCGTCGCCCACGAAGCGGCCGACGGCAACATGAACAGCGTGATGCTCTACCGCGACGCGGCCATCGCGGACACCGTCGAACACCTGCTGCGCAACGAAGATCGCATCATCGTCGCCGCGCACAACGGTCACATCCAGCGCTACAAGGGCACCCTGCCGGGCATGGGCCCGATCACGCCGATGGGCCTGCACCTGGCGAATCGGCTCGGCGAGGCCTACGTCCCGATCGGGATCACCACTGGGGCCGGGCAAGCCCTGACCAACGGGCCGGAGTTCTACGCGGGCAAGCTGTTCTCCGACCTCGGCGACCCGGACCCGGAAACGCTCGACGGGGTGATGGCGGCCAGTCACGATGGTCTGTTCGCGGTGGACCTGAAGACCCTCGGTGACGAGGACCGCGAGACCCTGAAGGCCGTCACCCGGCAGCGGTTCGGCTTCTACGACTGCGATATCGACGTCCTGCAGGCCTACGACGCCCTGATCCACCTGCCGCATGTCTCCCCGGCGCACCCGGACGCCGACGCGCTCGCACATTCACCCGAAGAGGTGCAGAAGGCCTTCGCCGCGTGGGCCGCTAACTGACCACCCGATCGAGGACTGCCGCGATCGCCTTCTTGTCGACGGACGTGGGATCGGTGGCCAGCCATTCGCCGATCTCGCGGATGAAGCCGTCCGGCGTGAGCGGCGGGATCTCGGCGTCGAACGGTTCGGTGGTGATGTCACCCGGACGTGTGGGGTACAGCACCAGCGCGCCACGGATCTCCAGGTCCGGCCAGAGCTCGCGGAACGTCTCCAGCCGGTCCGCCAACCGGGTGGACCCGCCCCGGAACGGGTGATCGTTGCGCCAGATCTCGCCGTCCTCGTCCACCTCGTAGTGCCCGGGCAGCCACATCTTCGACTCGATCAGCACCAGCCGGTGCCCGCACAGCACCGCGTGGTCCACGTCCACGAACACCGACCCGGGCTCGGACAGGCCGTGGAAGATCCGCGCCGCGGGCAGCCGGGTCAGGTACTTGGCCAGCACGTTCGCGGTCAGCTGCTGGGCGCGGTGCTCGGTGCCGGTCTCCGGCTGCCCGAACACCTTGTGCGCCATGAAGGCCCCGCTGGGCTGGCCGTTGAGGTGCCTGCGCACGGCGGAGAACAGCGCCGCGCCGGAGCCGGCCAGGGTGAGCAGCCAGATGATGAACAACGGCGCCGGCGGCGAGACCACGAACAACGCCAGCAGCAGCAGTCCCCAGCCGGCGATCGCGCCGGCCACCACCTCGCGTTCGTGCCGGATCATCCCGGACATCACGACGTTCGCGTCGACCGCGTACCACCAGGGAATGGTGTCCACCGGGATGTCGGCCACGACCGGCACGTACGCCGGGTCGTCGCGGATGATCCGCATCGGCGCGCGGCGGACCGCGACCGGTGCGGACGGCTCGTCGTCCTCTTCCTCCTCGCGGTCGTACTCGGCCCGCCGGACGGGGTCCGCCAGGGTCTCGTACGCCTCGCGGAGCAGCCGGAACGTGCCGGCGGTGCCGCCCGCGTCGGGGTGCATGACCTTCGCCAGCGCCCGGTAGGCCGACCGGATCTCGCTGGTTGACGCGTCCTGCGCGACGCCAAGCAGCTCGTAGTAGTCGACCCCGTGCACGCGGACACGATATTGGGTCCACACCGGGAAATGAGCGCCCACCCGTTCAACGAACGGCCGCGCTCGGAGCGTAAAGGGGGTGTGGAGGAGACCCGGTGACGTTCGAGGAGTTCGCGGCCGCGCGACTGCCCGCCCTGCTGCGGTACGCGACCGTGCTGACCAACGACCCGCACCTGGCGGAGGACATTGTGCAGGAAGTCCTGCTCCAGGTGCACCGCAAGTGGAAACGGGTGCAGGGCGCGCCCGCTCCAGAGGCCTACGTGCGCCGCATGGTCACCAACCAGTTCCTGTCCTGGCGCAGGCGCAGATCCTCGGACGAGACACCGAGATCGCCCCAGGAGATGATCGACCTGGGCGTGGCCGCGGCCGACGCCACGACCAGGGTGGACGACCGCGACGCGCTGCTGGCTCGGATCGCCGGACTGCCCAGGCGCCAACGGGTCGCGCTCGTGCTGCGGTACTTCAGCGACCTGCCCGACGAGGGGATCGCCGAGGCGATGGGCTGCCGGGTGGTGACCGTCCGCAGTCACATCTCGCGGGCGCTGTCCACCCTGCGGATCACGCCGTCCCTCGAACCGATGTCGAACGGAGGTGACCGGTGAGCACCGAGGACCTGATCAGGGAAGCGTTCCAGCGCCAGGCCGGCCGCGCCCCCGACCACGCGCGCGTGCTGACCCAGGTGCTGGCGAGGACACGCCGCAGCCGGGCGCTGCTGTACAGCCTGATCGGCGCCGGGGTGGCCGCGGCGGTGGCGGTGCCGATCATGGTGATCCACGGCGGCACCCCCGCGACGTTGCCCGCGGATCCGCCGGTGGTCCGGACGACACCGCCCACCGCGACCGCCAGGCCGGTGCCCGGTGAGGTCATGCCGTTCAAGCCCGGCTACCTGCCGGACGGGCTGGTGGAATCGACACGGGAGATCCTGCCGGACAGGTCGCTGCGCCGCCGGTGGGACGGCCCGCCGGGCACGTCGACCCTCATCCTCGAGCGAAGCGGCCAGGACGTCGAGCGCCTCGCCGGCCGCAACCTGACCACCGTCCAGATCACCGCCGGTGCCCGAGGGTTCCTCGCTGTCGGCGCCACCACGGCGGAGCTGGTATGGGCACCCGACGGGAGGACGCCGCTGTACCTGTACGGCGAAGGACTGGGCAATACCGGCGACGAGCTGGTCCGCATAGCGCGATCGGTGCAACCCGACGGCGTCACGGTCATCCCGGTGCCGCTGCGGTTCGGCTGGTTGCCCGGCACCGCGAACGGCACGGTCGCCCAGAGTGTCAGCGGCACACCGGACAAATGGAACGTCGTGATCAGCGCCGGGGGGACGGCCATGGTCACGGCGCGGATCACCACCACGCCCCCGGCCACCATGCCGGAAGTGCCGGTGACCGTCCGCGGCAAGCCCGGGAAGATGACTCAGCGGCCCGGCCCGCCGGTGAACCTCGCCGTCGAGTATGCCCCGGGCCGGTGGCTGGAGGTCAGCGGGATGGTGTCGAAGGACGACCTCGTGCACATCGCCGAGGCGCTCACGATCGCCGGCGACCTGTC
>CBIMJO010000982.1:0-4516 GCA_966244135.1 uncultured Actinocrispum sp.
CAGGAGTCGTCACCTCGGCGTACGACCCGGACGGGATGTTGGTGGTGTACGACTCGTTCCCGTCGTAGGTGTAGTTGTTCTCCGGTCCGCGGTACACCCGGAACCCGGCGTCCATGATGCCGCCGTCCGGGTCGGAGATCCGGGCCCGCAGCCTGGGTGTCCTGGTGGGGATGAACGGCCGGCCTGCGCCGACGACGCATCCGATGGCATCGCCCGGATTCGGGCCCCAGCCCTCGGTGCCCATCCAGTCCGGCTGGTTGGGGACGGAATTGTAGTTCGCGACGATGTAGGGGTTCAGGCTGAACCTGCGCCAGGAACTGTCGTTCCCGTTCCCCTCCTGGGTTCCGCTGAGCATGAACGTGGAATCGCCGATGCTCCGGTCCGCGACATACCGCACCCCGGCGGTCGCGTCCATGTCCTGGCCACTGGAGCCAGGGCAGTTCCCGGGGTTGTTGACCGTGTTTCCCGTGCCCAGCCACAGGACCACCCCGGGCTGGTTGCCCCACGTGGTGTTGTAGTCCATCCAGTTGGTCAGGGACAGCTGGGTCGGCGTGGCGGCGGCGCCGCACTTGGCCGAGTTGATGACATCGGCGTGCAGGTAGGCGTTGTGGATGTACTTGCCGGCCAGTTGGGAGGTGTTCATGCGCAGGTAGGTACGCGAGATGAGCGGGCAGTCGCCGGTCACGCACCACCAGCCGGCCTTCAGGTCGCCGAGGGCCCCGCTGGTGACGTCGAAATTGTGGGCATCGGAAAACGCCTGCTGCACCACGTTGTGATGCAACTTGGAGCACGACGTGCACGAGTACGACGGGTCGAGGTAGACCGGGTAGGCGGTGTCCTTGCCGGACAAGAAGTTCTGGTCCGGTACGATCGTCACGGCAGAGTCGGCGA
Source organism: uncultured Actinocrispum sp. (assembly GCA_966244135.1). Taxonomy (GTDB): domain Bacteria; phylum Actinomycetota; class Actinomycetes; order Mycobacteriales; family Pseudonocardiaceae; genus Kibdelosporangium. The sequence goes on from CBIMJO010000982.1 coordinate 892, forward strand.
TCTCCACACCCATGGTGGCGGTTCTGAGTCCGTCTCCGGATCCGCGCAGCCGCTCCGACCCTGTGGCATCACCCGAGGAGTCCCACATGCGCGAGGCGTTTCCGTTGAACACCACCGTCCCGGCCGCATCGGTGGCTTTTATCGCACCGCCCGGCGCCGCGGTCACCGTGAGTCCCTTGGCGTACGAGCCGAACCTGATCCGCCGCAGCGCCGGGTTGCGTGCGGCTTGTGGGGTCTTGACGACCAGCACCTGCGAGAAGCCCAGCACGTCGGCGGTGATCCGCAGATCCACGCCGGGCAACACCTCGGGGTAGGTCACGGTCGGGCCGGACAGTGTGGGCTCCGGCAGATCGCCCGGCCAGTCCAGCCCGACCTCCGCGCCGTCCTTACCCGCTCGTACCAGCGGTGCCCCCTGGCCGCCTGCCGAGAACTCCAGCGCCACCACCGTCGCCTTCGGACTGATCGCGCCGGCGGCGGTCCTGACCAGGGTGGTGTCGACACCGACCCACGAGCCGTCGCGCCGGACCCGGACCGGCCTGGTGTGCAGAGTCGCGGTGAACGAGCCGTCCGGGTTGGCCAGCACCTCGGTCGTCTCGTCCATTTTGGACTGAACGGCCACCGGCTTGTTCGCCAGGCGAGCCGCCGCGGACGCCACAGCCTCGGCTGGCGGCCCGTCCGGTACCGGTGCCGGCACGGCCGACGTCAGGCCGGCGACCAGAGCCACGGCCACCGCCGGTGACCCGAGACGACGAAAAATGCGCAGAACCATCGGACTCACGCAACCCCACATACCGGTCCGACAGCTCGCCGCGCCCTCGACTCGGGGTCACGAACAACGTCGGCTCATCCCGAACCAACCCAGCTTGAAATTCCGACATTCATCGCGGTGCGGGCTCGAATACGCCCTTTCCCAGCAGTCCCCCGAGTGAGCTGATCAAACCAGCGGTGCCCCTGAGTTCAAGTGCCCCCACCCCCATGTTGTTCGGCTGGTTGATCACTGTGCTCGGCGGATCTGGCAAAACCTTGCAAGAGGTCGAAACCTCAGCTCAGCGTGCTGATCGGGGTAGTCAGGTGTTGCGGAGGATGATCTCGGGGGTCTCGGGAACCTGCTGGCTTCGCAGTTCGGCGGCCTGTTCGTCGCTGAGCGTCCCGATCTGGTGCAGGATCGCGATGGCGCGGTACCAGCAGGCGTGTGCCTGGTCGTGGTTGCCCAGCTCGTGGTGGCTCTGGCCAAGCCCCCAGAGGGCTTCTGCCTGCTGGTAGCGGTCGCCTGTCTCCTGGGTGAGCGCCACGCTCCGCTGGTAGTGATCGATCGCCCCGGTGTGATCGCCGGCCCGGCTGTGCGCCCATCCGAGGTTGGCGAGCGCGATCGCCTGGCCACACCGGTCGTCCACCTCCCCGTTGATCTTCAGTGCTCGCTCGTGGCAGCTGACCGCGTTGTCGTAGTCGGCCAGGTGCTGGTACACCAGCCCCAGGTGGTTCAGGGTGGCCGCCTCGCCGTACGAGTGACCGATCCGCTGGCAGATGCCGTACGCCTCGTCGAGGCAGTCGATCGCCTCCGGCAAACGGCCCAGCTGGCGTAACGCAAACCCAAGGATGTTCAAGCAAGCCTGCTCGCTGCGAGCGTCCCCTACTCGGCGCCAGCTGGCCAACGCCCGTTCAGCGGTGCCGATCGCCTGCTCCGAGCGTCCCAAACGCACGCACGTCCATGCGGCGTCCTGCAAAGCGAACGCAGCACCGGGCTGATCTCCTGACCGCTCCGCCGCGGCGACGGCGAGTTCTCGCACGACGAGGAAGTCCTGCCAGTAGCCCCGCAGATCGAACAGCCGGTTGAGCACGGCCGTCAGCCGCACGACCAAGGCGGATGCGTCGCCTGCCGCGTCGTGGGCCTGCCGGTTCACGGCGACCAGGTTGGCGTGTTCGGTGTCGGTCCAGGCGGTCGCGTCCGCGTGGGTGGACAGGACGTACCGGCTTCGCGGCCGGCGGGCCGCGTCACCGGGAAGATGGCGGGTAAGGGGATTCACCAGCAGGTTCGCCTGTTCACCGGCGTCGAGATAACAGCGCAGGACGCGGTTCAACGCGTTCTGGCGGTCCTCTTCGGACTCGTCGCGCAGGGCGAGGTCACGTGCGTAAAGACGCAGCAGGTCATGGGTGTGATAGCGGCCAGGAGCGGCCGAGTCGAGCAGGTGGTCGTCGACGAGGCGCTCCAGCGCCCCCCGCGCGTCGGATTCGTCCCGATCGAGCAGGGCGGCCGCGACCGGCACGCTCATGTCGATCCAGTCCAGCAGACCGAGCAGCCGGAACAAGCGAGCCGCCACCCGGTCGACCGGATCGTCGCTCGTCTCCAGGGCACGATGGCTGACCGCGAAACCAGTACGCACAGCACGGTCACCCACCTTCAGCTCGTCAAGCCGCTGCTGCTGGTCGGCCAGACGCGCGGCGAGAGTAGCGATCTGCCACGTAGGGCGCGCCGCCACCCGCGCGCCCGCGATACGGACAGCCAGCGGCAATCCCGCGCACAACTGGACCACAGCCGACGCCGCCGCTCGTTCCCTCACCACACGGTCATAGCCGACCAGCCGAGTCAGCAACATCAGCGCCTCCCGCTCGGAGAACACATCCAGATGCACGTGACCCGCATCGTCCAACATGGACAACATGGCGCGGCTGGTGACCACGACAAGACAGCCCGACGCGCCCGGCAGCAAAGCCCGCACCTGGTCATACCGCTGCGCGTTGTCCAGCACGACCAACATGCGCCTACCAGCCAGCAACGACCGATACGTGGCCGCCAGCTCCTCCTCGTCATGAGGCATCCGGTCCGGCGGCAGGTTCACACCCCGCAACAGGCGACCAAGCGCCTCGACCGTCGTCATCGGCGAGGTCGTCGCGTACCCCCGCAAATCCAGGTACAGCTGCCCATCCGGAAACTGACCGGCCACAGTATGTCCAAAATGGACAGCAAGGGCAGTCTTGCCGACCCCGGCCATGCCGTCGATGGCGATGACCGCCGGAGCGGACGACTGGGCCCGCCGGGACCGGTCAAGGCAGTCACGCAGCTGAGCCAGATAGTGCTCACGACCGGTGAAATGTGCGACGTCAGCTGGAAGCTGGCGCGGCCGCACCGTCACCCCGCCCCCCTCATCGGGAAGTCCGGTATCGGCGACGACCGCGTCCGCGAGGATCTGCTGGTGCAGCTTGTGCAGCTCCGGCCCGGGCTCCAGCCCGAGCTCGCCGACCAACGTGACCCGCGTGTCCTGATAGATCCGCAATGCCTCCGCGCGGCGACCTACGCGGTACAGGGCCAGCATGAACTGGAAGGCAAGGCGTTCGTCCAGCGGATGCGCCCCGAGACTCACGGCAAGCTCGGGAAGCAGCTCGGCGTGCCGCCCAAGGCGCAGCATGAGTTCATTGCGAGCACGCTCGGCAGCGCGCCGTTCGGTTTCCAGAGAGGCGCGCAACTGGTTCAGCCACTGCGTGTCCAAGCCCTCGAACGCGTCACCCCGCCAAAGCCCCAGGCCCAGCTCGTACTGGGCCACCGCGTGTTCGGGGTCGTCCGACCCACGGGCAAGACCAACCAGATGGCGAAACCTGTGCAGATCCACCGCAAGGGGATCCACCGTGA
>CBIMJO010000983.1:0-4513 GCA_966244135.1 uncultured Actinocrispum sp.
TGCGCGATGACCGTCGCATACCGAAGAACCTCGCCACTGCCCGCGAGCCTGCCACGCACCGAGCCGGCCAAGCACAAGGCGGCCCAGCCCGTTCGGGGCGTGGCCGGGCTGCTGTTCGTCGTGCCCGTGTTCCTGTTGCTGACCTTCTCGGCCGGTGGCGCCGAGAACTCGGTGCGCGTGCTCGGTCCACTGTGCACCTACGCGCTGCCGGTGATCGGCATGATCGCGTTCTGGTGGGCGGACTGGCCCGGCACGGCGCTGCGGGCCGGCTGGTCCGGGCTGACCGACACGCTGCTGATCGTCGCCTCCGGCGTGGTGCTGACCCCGATCGGCCAGTCCGTCACCGGTGAGATGGACCTGGCCGCGATCTTCCGCGGTCAGGCCTACCCGCACTCGATGCCGCTGGCCGGGGCCGTGTTCGTGGCGTTCCTGCAGCTCACCCTGGTCACCGAGGGCTGGCCGCTGCGCCGCCTGCCGCGCGTCCCGGCCGGGCTGGCCGCGCTGGTCGCCGGCTGGGCCGTGGGCCTGGCGATCTACCGGATCGACGGCGCCCTGCTGCTCACCATGGGCGTGTTCCAGGTGTTGTTCTTCGTGACCCTGCGCGGCTGGCCGTTCTCGAAGATCGCCAACCGGGCGGTGCGGCTGATCGCCGGCAACCTCGTCGTGATCGTGGCCGGCTGGCTGGCCTTCCTGGCCATGGACGCGTTGCACTGGCCGGTCTTCGCCGTCGACGCCTGCGCCGTCGCGGCCGTGCTGCTCTCCTCGATGCTGTTCGAGAGCTGGCCGTGGACCAGGCTGTCGCCACGGCTGGGTGCCGTGCTGGCCGCCTTGGCGCTCGGCGGTCTGCTCTACTGGGCACTGTCCAGTGTGGACGTCGGGCTGACCGGGATTCACCGGGACGAGTGGGTGGCCGTCACCGCGTTGAACGGAATCGGCACCGGTGTCATCCTGCATGTGGCGGTGTGGCGCCGCTGGCCGGTAGTCCAAGGAGGAGAAGTGACCATCCCCGCACCAGTCCAGGCGTTGCTCGACGCGGCCAACGCCAACGACATCGACGCGTTCCTCGGCGGGTTCACCCAGGACGGCGTGGTGGACGACTGGGGCCGTGAGTTCCGTGGCGCGCAGAGGATCCGGCACTGGAGCGACAACGAGTTCATCGGCAAGCAGGTCAGCCTCCAGATCGAGAAGGCCGAGCAGGTCGAGGACGAGATCGTGGTCACGGCACAGGTCGGCGGCAACGGCTTCAACGGCCCCAGCCACTTCGGCTTCCGGGTGGAGGGCGATCTGGTGTCCCGGATGACGATCCGCGCCTAGCCTGTTGTGACGGTGAGGCTGACCGCGGACAGGTCGGCGGTCTGGTGCTCGATGGTGCCCTCGCCGCGCGCGGAGGCGTAGATGCCGGTCCCGCCGACCACCGCGATCGGCCGTTTCACACCGGGGTCGGGGACTTTGCGGATCTCCATGCCGCTCACGTGGATCTCCCCGCCGGGCAACCGGAAGATCGACTTGGTCTGCACCACGATCTTCGGCGGCACGTCCACCACGACGTCCACGACCATGCCGAACAGCGAGCCGTCGCCGACCGAGCCGCCGGTGGGGTCGAGCAGCGTGTAGTAGATGATGAACGGCGCGCCCAGGGGCGGGCTCACCGGCAGGGTGTCCTTGGATCGCTTGGCGGTGAACGAGATGACCTGGTCCCCGGGGCTCGCCTGCGCCGCTGTGGCCGATACCGCGACGGTTCCCGCCGCTGCCGCGGGCACGGCCATGATCGCTGCCCTACGGGAGATCGCACTCATTCATGCACTCCTTTCGTTCCGGCACGTGCCTCGACGGTAGGAGCGTCCCAACAGGACGGCCGGGAAGTTCAGTCCACGGTGGAGTGATTAGGCCGTTCGGGGAAGATCACGTTCCCGGTCAGGCCGCCGTCCGGGCCCGGCCGGGCGTCCAGCATCGCGTAGTGCGCCTTGGCGATCGCGGCCACAATGGACAGCCCGAGCCCGGACCGCTCGCCGGTGCGCGAGGCGCCCATCCGCTGGAACGGTTGCAGCAGACGGGGAATCTCCGTCATCGGGACGACCGGCCCGGTGTTGGTCACGGAGAACACCGCGTATCCGGGGATGCGTGAGGTGGTCACCGAGACGGACCCGCCAGGGATGTTGTGGTGCTGGGCGTTGTCCAGCAGGTTCGCCACCAGCTGGGCGATCAGCCGCGGGTCCCCGGAGATCGGCGCGGACTTGAGACCGGCGGACACCGGCAGCTCCATCGGGCGGCGCAATGCCGTGGCCGTGACCTGCGCCAGGTCCACCGGTACGCGGTGGTGCACGGCTTGTTGGCTGCGGGCCAACGTCAGCAGCGCGTCGATCAGCCGTTCCTGGTGTTCCCCGGCTGCCAGCACCTCCTCGCAGGTGGCCCGCAGTGTCTCCGCGGTGGCGTCCGGGTCGGCGAGCGCGACCTCCAACATGGCCCGTTCCAACGTCAACGGCGTGCGCAGCTCGTGCGAAGCGTTGGCCACGAACCGTTTCTGTGCCTCGAACGCCGCCTCCAGCCGGGCCAGCAGGCCGTCGATGGTGTCGCCGAGGTCCTTCAGCTCGTCGCCCGGCCCCGGGATGGCCAGCCGCCGGTGCAGGTTGTCCTCGGAGATCAGCCGGGTGGTCGCGGTCATCACCCGCAGCGGCCGCAGGATCCGGCCGGCGACCAGCCAGCCCAGCCCGATGGAGATCACCGTCATGATCGCCAGCGCGACAACGGCCTGGGCCACCGCGCCTTCGTTGCGCACCACGGGCTGCTCCAGCGGACCGGTCATGGGGCGGCCGTCGAACGGCGGGGCCGGAGCCTGGAACACGGTCTTGGAGAGCGTGTACATGATGGCCAGCAACGCGATCCCGGAAACCAGGAACAGGCCGCCGTACAGGGTCGTCAGCCGCAGCCGGATGGTGCGCCGGGGCATGTCAGATCCGGTAACCGGCCTGGGCGACCGTCTCGATCAGCGGCGGGTCGCCGAGCTTGGCCCGCAGCCGGCTCACGGTCATCTTCACCGTGCTGGTGAACGGGTCGGCCAGCTCGTCCCAGACCCGGTCGAGCAGCTCCTCCGCGGCCACCACCGCACCCCTGGCCTGCAACAACACCTCCAGCACGCCGAACTCCTTGGGACTGAGCACCAGCCGCTGCCCGCCGCGCGAGGCCACCCGCTGGGCCGGGTCGACGCGCAGATCGCCATGTGTCAGTGTCGGCGGCAGCGCGGGCGTGCTGCGCCGGCCCAGCGCCCTGACCCGCGCCACCAGCTCGGCGAACGCGAACGGTTTGGCCAGGTAGTCGTCCGCGCCGAGACCCAGGCCGTCGACCCGGTCGCAGATCGTGCTCGCCGCGGTGAGCATCAGGATGCGCGGCTCGCCACCGGCCAGCGCGCGGCACACGTCGTCGCCGTGCAGCCGGGGCAGGTCCCGGTCCAGCACAAGCACGTCGTAGCTGGTCACACCGGTGCGCTGGATCGCTTCGGCCCCGTCCAGGGCGATGTCGACGGTCATCTCCTCGCGGCGCAGCCCCGCCGCGATCGTGTTCGCCAGCTTGACGTGGTCCTCCACCACCAGCACCCTCATCCCGCCAACTCTTCTCCTACTGCCATAAGGGCCCGGTAACAGCCGCCGTTCCGATCAGCGAACGCCCGGATTCCTAGCGTTGCCACCATGAAACGAGCATTCTGGCTGGTCCCGGTGTTGTGTGCGTCGGCGATCCTGGTCGGTAGCAGTGCGAACGCGGCGAAACCGGCCGCGTGCGCGCCGCCGTCAGGACCACCGCAGCCCGTCACCCCGACCACCTCCGAGACGATCGGGCAGGCGTACTACTGCGTCGGCGACCACTACGCGCGGGCCGTCGACAACCGGTCGCTGTTGCAGAGCGCGTTCGCCGGGGTCGCGCAGGAACTGCACAAGCGCGGTCTGGACCAGGCCGACGCGACCGTGCCCGCGTTCACCGGCGACCGTGACCGGGACTGGGAGGCCTTCCGGGCGGTCTACGACCGGGTCGCCGGCCGGCTCAAGCCCGAGGAGCGGCAGGCGGTCGCCGAGGCGGCGATGAACCGGATGGTGGCGAGCCTGGACGACAACCACGCGCACTGGCAGCGTCCCGGCCCGCAGCCGCCCGAGGAACGGCCCTACGGCCTGGGGTTCCTGGTGTCGCCGATCCCGCCGATCATGGTGGACATCCCGGAGGAGGCCGTGGCGCCGGTCTACATCACGGCCGTTGCCCAGGTCGCGACCGACGCCGGGCTCAAGGTGGGCGACATCATCGAGGCCGTGAACGGCAACGCGCCCTTTGTGGAGGGTGTCCCGTCGCCGGGCGTGTACAAGCTGCTGACCCAGCAGTACCCGCGCAGCGACCAGGTCCGGCTGACCGTGAAACGACCGGCGACCGGTCGCACGTGGACGGTCACGCTGAAGCCGAAGTTCTTCGACGCCCCGCCGCGGCAGTTGCTGGAGTCCAAGAAGCTGCCCGGTGACATCGCGAGCCTCGCGTT
>CBIMJO010000984.1:0-4513 GCA_966244135.1 uncultured Actinocrispum sp.
GATCGCCAGCGCCGCGGTCATCAGCGGACGGCGTCCAATGTGGTCGGACAGCGACCCGATCACCAGGATCGCGACCAGCAGCGCCAGTGCGTACACCCCGAAAGCGAGGGTCAGCATCCAGGGCGCGAACCCCCACTGCCGTTCGTAGATCGGCAGCAGCGGGGTCGGCGCGCCCGCGGCGGCGAGGACCGCGACCATCGCCGCGGAGATCCCCGCGAAGCCGACGGTGCGGGGCAGGTACGGCCACCGCGCAGGGGACTTGGGTGTGTGGCGAAACCCTGTCCCTGCTGGGGTTTCGCCGTGCTGGACGACGCTCATGAACGCGCTCCTACGGTGATGGTGTGGAAGTTCAGGAAGATCAGCTGCCCACCGGAAGTGCTGCCGTCGGGGTGGCGGCGCCAGGTCTCACCGTTCTCGTGCCACGGCTCGATCTCCTCGGCCTGAACTCCGTCGCAGGCCAGCAAGAACGGCATGGTCAGGTAGGTCCAGAAGGCGTAGCCGCCGAACGCGTGCCGAGGTTCGTCGTGCGCGGCGAGCATCGTGCCGTCGCTACTGGAGATCTTGATGCGGGTGGGGCACAGGGACCCCAACCGGATGTCGAGCGCCAGCCGTTTGCCGAACACCTCGGTGTCGTAGTCGTTCCTGCGCAGCAGGTGGTCCATCAGGCTCCGTCCGATCACGGCGATGACGGTAAACCACGATGCTTCGTTTTTGCAAGTATGCTTCTTATAGCGCTGCTGACGGCGCAGATGGGAGTTTGCTACGTTATATGCATGAAGCGACGTCAGTTCGGTCAGTACTGCGGCCTGGCCCGGGCGCTGGAGCTGGTGGGGGAGCGCTGAGCGCCGGCACCCAGCGCTGCGTGGTCTACGCCCTGACGCTCGCCGGACATGACTCGAACCGGCCATCCTCGCGCTCGGCCGCTGGGGCGCCACTCAACTCGGTGAGCCGCGGCCCGGCCCACGAAAACCTCAGCTGATGTGGACCTGGGACCAGGAAAGGTCGTCCAGGTTGACCACGATGGCCTCCTGGGTTGTGCGGGCGATCACGACTACGGCCTCAGTGCCGGTGTCAGGGTTCTCTTCGCGGTGCGGGACGTAGGGCGGGACGAACACGTAGTCGCCGGGGCCCGTCTCGATCCTGGTTTCGATCGGGTGTTCGCCGTTCACGTCGAGGAAGACGAAGACGGGGTTGCCTGAGACCACGTAGATCGCGGTTTCGGAGGCGCCGTGGTGGTGGTTGGCCGATGCGGTCGAGGCCGGGACGTGGGTCTGGCCCATCCACAGGTTCTTCGCGCCGACGGTCTTGCCGCTGATGGCCTCCAGGCGCTTCATGCCCGTGGTCTGGGTGGTGTCGCCGATCAGGCTGCTGGGGGCGACGTGCCGCAGGGCGCGGTGAAACGGGTCGATGTCCGCGGGAACGAGGGCGCCGCTCGGGGTGCGCACGAACTCGCCGCCCTCGGGGGAGGGGACGTGCAGAACGGGCATCTCAGGCTCCTCGGGCGAAGGGGGCGAGGGTGTTGCGGGTCAGCAGGCGGCGCAGGGAGTCGATGGCGTGGCCGGACACGGCCGGATCGAGGCCCGGCCTGCGCCAGACGGTGAGCGAAACGGGTTGCGGGGCGGGCAGGTCGTCGAACTCCATGAGCCCGTCCGGTGTGCTGCCGAGCGTGGCCAGCAGAGCGACCCCGAGTCCGGCGGTCACGGCGGCGTGCACTCCGGCCAGCTGATTGGCCTCGGCGCTGATCTCGGTACTGATCCCATACGCGGCAAGGGTTTCCAGCGCGCGGGTGCGCAGTGCGCACGGGCTGTCGAACGCGACCAGGGGCACCGGGCCGTCCGGGCGGGTCCAGCCCGGCGCGGCGTACCAGGTCAGCTCCAGCTCGCCGACGAACGTCGCGCGCGGATCGTCGGCCCCGCCGAGCAACAGGGCGAGGTCGAGGCGTCCACCGCCCAGAGCCTCCCGCAGCGCTGTGCCACGGTCCAGGCGGTACCGGACATGGTGATCGGGCAGCGATGTGCCGAGCACGGCGGTCAACCGGGGCAGCAGCTGCGCGGCGGCGTGCTCGGTCGAACCGATCACCACGGTCTCGGCGTCGGCCAGGCCGAAGCTGCGCAGCGCCTCGTCGTGCAACGCGAGAATCTGGCGGGCGTAGCCGAGCAGCTGCTCACCGTCGGCGGTGAAGCGCGACCGCCGGCCGCTGCGTTCGACCAGCCGCCGGCCGGTCGCGGACTCCAGCCTGCGCACGTGCTGGCTGACCGCGGCCTGGCTGAGGTGGAGATGGGTGGCGGCCCGCTGGAACCCGCCGCGGTCGGCGACCGCGACGAAGCTGCGCAGCGGGACGATGTCCAGTACCTGCTCCATGCCGGCGACGGTAACCCAGGACTCATCACGAATCGCGATCGATCCAAATCGTGAAACGTCGTTGGACACCGCCCGGCCCGGCAGTCATGCTCGCTGTCATGAACCAGCTTGCCCAGGCCGTGAGCACCCCGCTCACCTGTCGCCGCTGGCTGGACAACGCCCGTTGCGGCACCGCGATCTGTTCGCGCTGACCGGAAATCCCCGCCCGCCTCCGACGACGCCCAGTGCAGCGCGTCCGTTGCCGCCTGCCCTGACGAAGAAACGGATCACCATGTCTCGTCGCACCCTCAAACTGGGCGCCGTCCTGCTCGGTGTCGGTGGGCCCGGCCAGCACAACACCTGGCTGGACCCGGAGATCCCCGCCGACGCCAGTGTCGACGTCCACTGGTACATCGCCCGCGCACAGGCCGCCGAGACCGCCGGGTTCGACCTCGTGTTCATTGTGGACAGCCAGTTCATCACGCCGGACTCGCCGAACCACTACCTGAGCCGCCTCGAACCGCTGACCCTGCTGTCCGCGATCGCCGTGCACACCAGGAACATCGGCCTGGTCGGCACGCTGACCACCTCCTACAACGAACCGTTCAACGTGGCCCGCCGCCTGTACTCCCTCGACCACATCAGCGGCGGCCGCGCCGGGTGGAACGTGGTCACGAGCGGCGACGCCGGAACCGCGGGCAACTACAGCCGTGACGAACACTACGACTACGCAACGCGTTATGGCCGCGCACTGGAGCATGTTCAAGTGGCCCAGGGTCTTTGGGACTCCTACGAGCAGGACGCCTTCCCCCGGGACAAGCAGTCCGGCGTGTTCTTCGACCGCGCCAAACTGCATGCGCTGGAGCACAGGGGCGAGTACTTCTCCGTAGTGGGCCCGCTGAACCTGGAGCGCTCGCCGCAGGGCCAGCCGGTGATCTTCCAGGCCGGTGACTCCGAGGAGGGGCGCGACCTCGGCGCCACCGTCGCCGAGGTGATCTTCACCCATGCCGCGACCCTGGAGCAGGCCAAGGCGTTCCGCGCCGAGCTGCGCGAGCGCGCCGCGGCCAAGGGGCGCGATCCGGAGAACCTCCTGACGTTGCCTGGGATCTCGCTCATCATCGCCGACACCGACGAGGAGGCGCAGGCGATCCAGGACGCCCGGATCGGCGCGAAGTCCTTCGACCGCACGCTGCGCGAGCTCGGCCGCCCGTTCGGCTGGCACGACTTCACCCAGTACGACCTGGACGCGTCCTTCCCGGACGTCGCCCACGCCGGGGAACGCAGCTTCCGCACCCAGGCCGACGCGATCACGAAACTGGCGCGGGACAACGGGTACACGCTCCGGCAGGTGGTCGAGCAGCTGCGCAACGCGGCCCGCTCGCCGTTCGCCGGGTCGCCGCGGACGGTCGCCGACACGATCCAGCACTGGTTCGAGCAGGGCGGTTTCGACGGCATCAACATCACGGTCAACGCCCCCAGCGAGTTCGCCGCGTTCACCGAGCGGGTGCTGCCGATCCTGCGCGCCCGCGGCATCGTCCGTGGCGAGTACGAGTCCACGACCCTGCGCGGCAACCTCGGCCTGCCGATCCCCGAGAACCGCCACACCGCCGCCCGGATCACGACCGGCGCCCCAGCCGCGCTCGTGCCCTGACCAGAGAAGGCCAGCCTCATGTCGTTACGCACCAACGGTAGCCGCCTCCGCGGCGCCGCCATCGGTCTCGCCCTCGCCGCGACATTGGCCTCGACCGGCTGCGGCACCAGCGGTGCCTCGGCCTCCGCCGACCAGGCGCTGAAGTGGGCGTCGTCCTACTTTCCCACGCACTGGGATCCCGTGGTCAGCGGCAGCGGTGCCCAGTTCCGTGAGCTGGCCCTGGTCTACGCGTCGCTGACCCGCACCGACGAGCAGGGCAAGGCCGTGCCCGACCTGGCCAAGAGCTGGGACTACAACGCCGCCGGTGACGCGGTCACCTTCCACCTGCGTTCCGGCCTGACCTTCAGCGACGGCGAGCCGGTCGACGGCAACGCGGTGAAGGCCGCGGTCGAACGCGCGAAAACCCAGAAGAACTCCGCGCTGTTCGGCGACCTCACGTCGATCAAGACGGTCACCGCCACCGGCCTGGACGTGACGGTCCAGCTGTCCCAAGTGGACTACCAGATCCCGCAGCTGCTGGGA
>CBIMJO010000985.1:0-4512 GCA_966244135.1 uncultured Actinocrispum sp.
GTGCTCGGCGTACGAGGGGGTGACCTCCAGGACGTCCACCTCGTGCTCGCGCACATAGCCGACCAGCGCCTGCGCGTCGCGGCGGACATCGTCGTCCAGTACGTGCAACGCGTGACCGGCCAGCAGCCACATCACCATGTCCCAGGACCCGTCGAACGACAACGCCGCCACCAGGCCCGCCCGCAGCCGCCGCCCGGCTCGCCGCGCCGCGGGTTCGACTACCTCGCGGTGTTCGAAGGCCACCAGGTTGGCCAGGCCCTGATGAGTGACCACCACGCCCTTCGGCCGCCCCGTCGACCCGGACGTATAGATCATGTACGCCGCATCCGACGGTCTCGGCGTCCGATGCTCCCCAACGCCGATCGGACCATCCGCCAATCCCGTCAGCTCAGCCTCAACCTCCGGCGAACCCAGCACCAGCACCCGTGCACCGCCCGCAAACTCCATCGGCTCAGCGGTAGTGATCACCACCGGTGGTGCCGCGTCCGCCAGCATGAACCGCACCCGATCCACGGGGTAAGAAAGATCAACCGGCACGTACATCGCCCCGGCAGCCAGCACCGCCAGCAGTGACACCACCGAGTCCGTCGACCGCGGCAGCGCCACCGCCACTGGGGCGTCCGGGCCTGCTCCGGCGGCGATCAACCACCGGGCCACCCGGTTCACCCGGCCGGCCAACTCCCCGAACGACATCGCCGTGGCACCGCACACCAACGCGGTCAGTTCCGGTTCCACCGCCGCCCGCTCCGCGAACAACTCCGGCACCAGCACCGCCCCGGCCACCGCCGGTGATCCCTGCCCCAGTTCCAACAGCGCCCGGCTTTCCTGTGGTGCCAGCACTTCCACCCGGCCCACCGGCGAATCCGGCGTCTCGGCAAGGGTCTCCAACACCCGCACCAAACCCGCCGCGACGGCCGCCGCACTCTCTCGGTCGAACACGTCGGGCCGGTGTTCGACCTCTATGTCGATGATGTCGCCCGACATCTGCACGACGAAGCTCAGCGTGTAGTTGGTGTTGCCGCCGGTCTGGATGTCGGACATGCGGAAACCACCGGTGTTGCCGAACCCCGGGAAGTTCTGGAACGACAGGTGGGCGTCGAACAGTTCCGGTTGTCCGGCCGCACGCCGGATGTCGACCAGGCCGAGATGGTGGTGTGCGATCAGCTGCGACTGCTCGGCCTGCAGCCGCGCCAGCATGGCAGCAGCCGACTCGGTCCGGGACAGATCCTGACGGACCCGGACCGGCACGACGTTGAGGAACATCCCCGCCATGCCCTCGATGCCCGGCACCTCCGGCGAACGGCCGGTGACCGTGCCCCCGAACACCACGTCGGTCCGCCCGGTGGCAGCCCCCAGGGCCAGCCCCAGCGCGCCCTGGACGATGGTGTTCATCGTCAGGCCGCGGCCACGGGCAACGCCTCGGAGTTTCGTGACCAGCTCGGCGGGCACCTCGACATGGAACTGTTCGCTGTCCGCCAGCCACCGGTCAGGATCGGCCGGCGCCAGCAGAGTCGGCCCCGGCAGTCCGGCAAGCGCTGTGCGCCAGGCGTTCTCGGCCGCGGCGCGGTCCTGTTTCGCCAGCCAGCGGTAGTAGTCCTCGTACGGCGGTGGCGTCGGCAGGCCGGTGGCGTCCTCGGCCTGTTCGTAGAGCTGGGCCAGCTCGCCCAGCAGCAGCCAGGAGGACCAGCCGTCCAGCACGGCGTGATAGCTGCACAGGATGAAGCGGTGCTCCTCCGGCGCCAGCCGCACCAGTACGAACCGGGTCAGCGGCGCCTTCGTGAGATCGAAGCGCTCCGACCGGGTTTCCGTGGACACCTGCTCCAGCCGCTCGGCACGGTCGGCCTCGGGAAGGCCGGACAGGTCGATCTGCCGCCACAGCAAGGGAACCTCGCGCAGGACGACCTGAGCCGTCTGGTTGGTGCGGCCTTGCCGGAAACAGGCCCGCATGCATTGGTGCCTGGCCTGCAACTGCGCGCAGGCGGAACGAAGGGCCGCGACGTCCAGCGGCCCGGTCAGCAACGCCGACAGGTACATGTTGTAGAGACTCGGGCCGGCCTCGCTGAAATCGGCGTGGAAGAGTTGCCCCTCCTGCAAAGGGGTCAGCGGCAGAACGCACTCGATGCTGGCGTGGCTCACGTGATGGTCTCCCACTCCGCTTCGGTATCGCTTGCGGAAACAGCGGTTTCCTCGAACTCACCGAACTCGCCGAACTCCCCGTCCTCGAAGGTCAGCAGCGGCGCGTCCGCGGCGTTCGCGGAATCACCGCCCGCACTGGGAAGTTCGCCGATCACCGCGGCCAATGTCCCGGCGGTCTGGTGGTCGAACAGATCCCGCACGCTGAAAACGAGACCGGCCTCGCGCGCACGGGCCACGACCGCGACCGCCAGCACACTGTCCCCGCCGACCTCGAAGAAGCCGTCCTGGGGATGGACCAGGTCCACTTCCAGGACCTCAGCGAGGATCCGGCACAGCGTCGCCTCCGTCGCGGCGATCGTGCCGGTCATGGCGCGATCGCCTGGGGAGAAAGGTTTCTCGGCGTGATGTCGGTCCAGTTGGCGGCGACATAGTCGAGGCATGCCTGCCGTTCGCCGCCACCGAACACCACTTCCCAGCCGGGCGGCACGTCGATGACCTCCGGCCACAGCGAATGCTGACCAAGGTGGTTGACCAGGACCAGATAGCTCGCGTCCTCGATGTCAAAGGGATCGGCCACGGGAGGACTCCCAAGTGATTGGTTCCGTCTTGACCGAAGACTCGCATGACCTTCTTATCGAGCGCTGACACCGGCCTGACCCGTGCGCTACGTCAGCGCCCGGCCAGCGATATGTCAAGAATGCTTGGCATATTGGGCCTCGCGAGTACTGGTCCGCGTCATCGGGCCGACCCACCAGATCGGAGAACGCCATGCGGCTCCCCGCTCCCCGAGGACCCATCAGCACCGAGCTGTTCGCCTGCCTGTCCGGCGAACCCGGACCGGTGCCGTCGCGGCTCACCGAGCTGCTCGACGCGCTCCCGGTGACCACTGCCGACGCCAGGTCCGATGAGGACGTCCAAATCAGCCTGTGGGTGTGCTACGGGCTCACTTACGAAGGCTTCGACGGCGTCGACGAGCGGTGGGAGTGGCAGCCGTCGCTGCTGGCCGTGCGCGGCGCGTTGGAGGCCGTGTTCGAGCGGGATCTCCTCGCCGAGGCGCAGGTGCCGGCGGACCTGACCCCGGAGAAGGTGCCCGCGTTCCTGATGGAGCGCTGCGGCGCCACCTCCCCGGCCGCGTTCCTGAAGTTCATGCAACAGGACGCGACCATCGAGCAGTTCAAGGAACTGGTGATCACCCGGTCGATCGACGCCCTGCACGAGGGCGACGCCCACACGTGGGGCATCCCCCGGGTGAACGGCCGCGCCAAGGCCGCGCTGATCGAGATCCAGGCCGACGAGTACGGCGGCGGGATGCCGGGCCGGCTGCACGCCGAGCTGTACGCGATCCTGATGTCCGAACTGGACCTCGACCCGGAGTACGGGGCGTACATCGAGCAGATCCCGGCCGTGGCGCTCGTCCTGCACAACATCAGGTCGTTCTTCGGCCTGCACCGCCGCTGGCGCGGCGGGATCCTCGGCAACCTCGCGGCGACCGAGATCGGCTCGTCGCTGATCAACCGCCACTTCAGCGAAGGCCTGGCCCGGCTCGGCGGGTCGAAGAGGTCGCGCTGGTTCTACGACGAGCACATCCTCGCCGACGCCGTGCACGAGCAGCTGGCCGCCCACGACATGTGCGGCGCGTTCGTGGCCGACTACCCGGCCGAGTGGGAGCGCGTGGTCATCGGCGCACTGGCCACGCTCAGCGTCCGGGCCCTGTTCGCCAGGTCGGTCGTCGATCCGTGGGCAGCAGGGGGCACATCGCTGCGCGAGCTGGCGACGGTCTGACAGTGCCGTCTGAGAAAGCGGTCCGAGACAGTCAGGAGCAACTCATGCGGGACGACCAGCCACCGGTCGAGATCACGGTCTACGAGAACGGACCAGTCGTCGTGCGGGGCGACTACAAGCTCCAGGGCAGCGGCCGCGAGGAGATCGACCCCGGCCGGGAGACCATCGCGCTCTGCCGGTGCGGCCTGTCCGCCCTCAAGCCGTTCTGCGACGGCAACCACGCGCTGCGCGGCGCCGCCCGCAGCGCTCTCCAGGGCTCCACACCCGGGGGAACGGCAACCTCATGACGATCGAGGCCGAGCTCGACGCCGCGCGCGCGACCATTCGCGAGTACTCGTCGCGGATCGAACAGCTGACCGCAGAGAAGCACGAGCCCATCGCGATCGTGGGAGTCGGCCTCCGCATGCCCGGTGGCAGCGCGACCATGGATGCCTTCGCCGGCTACCTCGGCTCGACCAGGTCCGCGATCGGACCCGTTCCCCCGGACCGGTGGAACGCCGGCGAGTTCGTCGAGGGTGACGGCACCGGCGAGCTGGCCTCGGCCAGCGGCGGCTTCCTCACCGGAGTCGACCAGTTCGACACGTCCTTCTTCAA
>CBIMJO010000986.1:0-4508 GCA_966244135.1 uncultured Actinocrispum sp.
GCTGCTCGACGAGATCACCGCGGCGCTGGACCCCGAGCTGGTGGGGGAGGTGCTGGCGGTGATCAAGGACCTGGCCGCGGAGGGCTGGACGACGGTGATCGTCACGCACGAGATCCGGTTCGCCGAGCAGGTCGCCGACCAGGTGTTGTTCCTGGACAGCGGGGTCATCGTCGAGCAGGGCACCAGCGCGCAGGTGATCGGCGACCCGACGGAGGAACGGACCCGGCGGTTCCTCAAGCGCATCCTCGATCCCGGCTGAGTTTTCCCGATCCCCGGGCCGGGCTCGCTACGCCGGTGTAGGTTCCGTTGCGAACGCGAACGCCTACCTTGGGGAAGCTTGCCCATGACCGTCAACGAACCCGCAGGTCAGACCGCTACAGCGACCCAGCCTCCGCTGGCCGGTCCCGCCACTGGCAACGGGCTCGGCATCGTGGCCGTGGTGCTGGGCGGCCTCGGCGGCCTGGTCCCGTGGATCCCGGCCGACCTCACCAGCGACTCACGCGCCTACACCACGTTGGCGCTGGGGCTGGTCGGCCTGCTGCTCGGGATCGTCGGGCGACGCAACGGCAATGTCGTCGCGACCGTGGGTTCGATCCTGTGCGCGATCGCGGTCGGGCTGTCCGCCGTCATGCTCATCGGCGCCAAGCACGACAAGACCCCGCAGAACACCGGCTCCGGCGACCACACCCCGGGCGTCCTGCGTGACGACCTCGACGTGCGCTTCGACGGCGACTGGTACGACGACCCCGACGCTGGCGGTAAGCGCATGGCCATCACGCTGTACAACAAGGGGCCCGACCGCGCCTCCTTCAGCGTCACCATCCACCAGAAACTCGAGGGCCGCGATGGAAAACCGTGCGACCCCAGTGTGACCGCGTACGACCTGGCGCCCGGTGCCAGCTACCAGGCGCAGATCTCCAGCTGCTACCAGCCGAAGTACCTGTCAGCATTGAGCATGCAGGTGACCAAGGCGGACAAGTTCTAGGCATACTCCTGCCACGTTGTGGACTGTCCACATCGGAGTGGCTCATCCCGCGGAATGACGTCGGATTGCGCGAAGGTGACAGATTCCTAGACCGACAGTGCGCCGCGCGGCGAGCCGTATGTACGGCCGCACTGGGTGAGCGCGAGGACGCCGCGGCCTTCCATGTCGCCCTCGAAGTCGGTGGACGCGGGGTTGACGGACATCTCTTCGGCGATGTCCGTGGCGTAGCAGTCGTCCAGATCCTCGTCGTAGTCGTGTGGGAGGCAGAGACCTTCCTCGGCGTCGAGCGGCTCGCCGTACTGGTCGTCCGGCGAGAAGGAGTCGTAGTAGCGCAGCACTTCCCCGTCTTCGGCTATGCACCAGGCGTTCCAGCCGTCGCCGCAGCTCATACCGTAGTAGTGCGCCTCGCCGAACACCTTGCTCAGCACCGCGCACAGCTCCGGCACGGGGCGCGTGGCGTGCTCGAACGGTTCGCCGAACACGAGCGTCCACCCATCGAAAACGGCCGTCACGTACACGCGGGCGCACCGGACGTGCTCCTCGTCCTTGGCCCACATGTGGTGATCGTTGTTCCACGCGGACGCGCCGAGGACTTTGGTCACCGGCATGGGATCCGTCAGCCCCATCACGCCGAGCACGGCGGCCTGGTCATCCGTGCGCAACGCGAACCACCCGCCACACAAGTGCATCGGCTCGAACGACCACCCATCATCGTCCACTTTGGATCGAACGAACCGCTCGAGCACCACCCGGTCCTCAGCCGAGATCACATCCGGCCCGCCCACTTCGAGCTGCGCCATCAATACCCGTCGCCGCACCTCACCCTTGGCCGTCCGACGCGTCTCGTGCAGCAACGGCAACACATCCGGACCCATGCTCCCGAACTTCCACAACGCGGTCTGTCGAACGTAGTGATCGGGATCCGCCAACGCGGGCAACAACTCCCGCGCGTGCGCGAGCCCTTTCTCGCCATGCATCATGTCCACCGCATAGCGCCGCACAACCGCGTGCGGATGCCGTGTGGCCGCCAAATACCGCTCAGCCTCGACACCCAGCCCGGTGAACGCCCGGCACGCCCGTCGGATGACCTCATGATCCTCCGCCGTCGCGATCAACGCCGTCAACGGATCGAACGCGGCATCGCCTACACAGCCAAGCGCCGCCACACAGTCCACATCGGATGCGGGGTCGGCCAGCTCGGCGAGCAACGGCCCGAGCACCTCGGTTCCCCGCTCTGCCAGGAACTTCTCGGTCTCGGGCCGCGTGCCCTCGTCGGCGAGACGGCTGATCAGCGTCCGGATCTCCACGGCGCAGCACCCTACCGGCCCGTCAACCTGGCCCTGGTGCGAGTGAATGGGCCTGGCCCGCGCAATGGCGCCGTACCAGTGCCGGCACTGCCGGAGACATCCCCAGTCAGCGGCTTGGAACCCCCGCCGCCTCCGGTAGCTGGCACTGGTCGTGCGCCACGCGGCGCCCCCTTCTACGGGAAGAACGACCTCATCGGGACCGTGGCCCGGATGGGCCGGAACGGGTGGCACGTGGCCGGCGCGGCCCCCTCGTCGACGCCGTCACCACCAGCGCCATCGAGCAATGGGCAGCCTTCGGACGCGCCTGTTGCATGCCCACCGGACCTCGATTCCGTTCCGCCGTATCGTTCACCGTGGGTTCAGCATGGCCGGATGGTCCCCGGCGGGGCTTGCACCGGGCTTGAATTCGCTGGTCCGGGCCGGTTTCACGGGGTGTGAAGGGGGCTTGGGCGGTGGAGTTCTGTGTGCTCGGCGAGGTCGAGGTGCGCCATGAGGGTGCGCGGCTGCCGATCCGGGGAGCACGCCAGCTCGCCCTGTTGACGGTGTTGCTGGTCGAGGCGAACCGCCCGGTGACGACCGACCAGCTCGTTGATCGCGTGTGGGGCACGGCGCGGCGCCCGGACCGCCCGGCGAACGCGCTGCAGACCCAGTTGACGCTGCTGCGGCGGGCGCTGACGTCTGTGGCGGACGTGACCATCGGCTGGGAGCCCGCGAGCGGCTACCGGCTCACGGTCGACGAAGGCCGCGTGGACGTGCACACCTTCCGCGATCTCGTCGACCAGGCTCGGGGTGCCGAACCCGCGCGTGCGACCTCGTTGCTGACCGACGCCCTGGCGCTGTGGCGGGGTAGCCCGTTCTCAGGACTGGACACGCCCTGGCTGGCCGACACCCGGGCCGCGCTCGCCCGCCAGCGGGTGGCCGCCCAGCTCGAGCTCAACGACCTGCGCCTGCGGCTGGGCGAGCACCTGGCGTTGCTGCCGAGCCTCACCGACCTGGCCGCCGAACACCCGCTCGACGAGCATCTGGCCGGGCAGCTGATGCTCGCGCTGTACCGCAGCGGGCGGGCCAGTGACGCGCGGCAGCACTTCCACGAGGTGCGCCACCGGCTCGCCACCGAACTGGGTACCGACCCCACCGAGGCGTTGAGCGATCTGCACCAGCGGATGCTCACCAACGACCGGACGCTCGACCTTGTCGCCGGCACCTTGGTCACCGTGCCCGTCCCGCGGCAGCTCCCGGCCGCGCCGCACACGTTCACCGGGCGGCGTTCGGAACTTGAGGCGCTGTCGGCGGCGGTGGACGCGGTCGCGGCAGGCGGCCCCGTGATCATCTCCGCGTTGGCCGGACCGGGCGGGATCGGCAAGACGTGGCTGGCGCTGCAGTGGGCGCACCAGAACCTGGACCGGTTCCCGGATGGCCAGTTGTTCGTGGACCTGCGCGGGTTCAGTGCTGACAAGCCGCCGCTCTCGCCGGGGACCGTGGTGCGTGGCTGGCTCGACGCGTTCGGTGTGGACACCAGCCGCGTCCCGGCCGACCCGGACGCGCGGGCGGCGATGGTGCGCAGCCTGCTGGCAGGCAAGCGTATGGTGATCGTGCTGGACAACGCGTCCGACACCGCGCAGGTGGTGCCGCTGTTGCCGGGAACGGCCACTTGCACGGTGCTGGTGACCAGCCGCCGCCACCTGACCGGTTTGATCACCCAGCACGGCGCCCGGCAGCTGGCCATCGACGTGCTCAGCGAGAGCGAGTCCCATGCGCTGCTGGTGAGCCGGCTCGGGGCGGAAAGGGTTGCCGCGGAACCGGAAGCCATCGCCGACCTGGTCGTCCTTTGTGGAGGGTATCCGTTGGCGCTGGGTATCGTTGCCGGCCGGGCCGCGACCTACCCGGACCTGGCGCTGGCGCCGCTCGCCGAGGAGTTGCGGGGCCACCGGCTGGCCACATTGGACGAGGACGACCTGGCGGCCAGCCTCCCGGCCGTGCTGTCGTGGTCCTACCGGGCGCTTACCGCCCAACAGGCAAAGGTGTTCGGCTTGCTGGGCAACGCGCCCGGCGTGGATATCAGCCTGCCCGCGGCGGCCGCCTTGGCCGGGTTGCCCGAGGGCGAGACGAGGGCGGTGCTGCGCGCCTTGCAGCAGGCTTCGTTGCTGTACCAGGAAGTTCCGGGCCGGTACCGGATGCACGACCTGGTCCGGCTGGACGCCGCCGAACGCGCCCGG
>CBIMJO010000987.1:0-4506 GCA_966244135.1 uncultured Actinocrispum sp.
CCACATCAGCACGATCGCGGCCACGGCGATCGCCACCCCGACCGGGCTGAGGTAGGTCTGCGACGGCAGTTTCATCGCAGCCACACCGCCGGCCGCGACCAGCGCCAGCACAACCGTTGCGGCGACTCGGCGTTTCGGCAACCCGGTGGCGAACCAGATACACAGCCCCGCCAGCACCACGTGCACGACCTCAGCGCCCAGCGCCGTGCCCTCCGCGGCATCGCGGTTGGGCGCGAACGCGGTGCCGATGAATGCGTTCACCGTGGGCTCCCAGTTGAGCCACAACAGCACGGCGATGACGATCTGGAACACGGCCTCGGCGTACAGACACCTTGCCGCCCAACGCATTGTCACGTCCGGAACCTCCAACGGGGTTCTTTCTTCGGGTGGTTGTCGCGTTTGGCGGCGGGCCCGCGCTGCTCCCAGTCATCGGTGAGCCGGGTGAGCAGGCTTGTGAGGGTCCGCAGGTCGTCTTCGGACCACTCGGCGACGACTTCCGCGAACACGGTGAGTCCAGCGGCTTCCAGGTGCTCGAGTTCCTTCGTGCCCGCCTCAGTCACTTCGATGAGGCAGGTGCGGGCGTCCGCGGGATCGGCCTCGACGGTGACCTGCCCGGCGTCTTCCAGGGCCTGCACATGCCGGGTCACCGACGAAGGCGCCATGTCCAGCGCCTCACCGATCGCTCCTGGCCTGACAGGCCCTTGGGCCGCCACAACATGCAGCACGCCCACGCGCGGCGCGTCGAAGGACCGGCTCATGCCTCGGCGAGCGTCATTGACCAGCCGGAACGTCGCCCGGTTGACCGCACGGACGAGTTCCGTTCGTTCCATGAAGGAAAGATATCACGAGCGACGAAACCCCAGGCCACGAGGGGCGTGACCTGGGGTTCCGGAGATCAGATGCCGCGGAAGCGGTTGATCTCGGTGAGATGCTTGGCGCGCAGCTCGGGGTCGGTCACGCCGAGGCCCTCCTCGGGGGCCAGGCAGAGCACGCCGACTTTGCCCTGGTGCGCGTTGCGGTGCACGTCGTAGGCCGCCTGCCCGACCTCGGTGAGCGGGTACGACCTCGACAGCGTCGGGTGGATCTTCCCCTTGGCGATCAACCGGTTCGCCTCGGCGGCCTCGCGGTAGTTGGCGAAGTGCGAGCCCACGATCCGCTTGAGGTGCATCCACAGGTACCGGTTGTCGTAGCTGTGCATGAACCCGGAGGTCGACGCGCAGGTGACGATCGTGCCGCCGCGGCGGGCCACGAACACGCTGGCGCCGAAGGTCTCCCGGCCGGGGTGCTCGAACACGATGTCCGGGTCCTCGCCGCCGGTCAGCTCCCGGATGCGGGCGCCGAAACGCTTCCATTCCCGCGGGTCGGGCGTGTTCTCGTCCGACCAGAACCGGTAGTCCTCGGCCGCGCGGTCGATGATCAGCTCGGCGCCCATCCGGCGGCAGATCTCGGCTTTCTGCGGGCTGGACACCACGCACACCGGCGTCGCGCCGCCGTTGAGGGCGAATTGCGTCGCATAGGAACCCAGGCCGCCGGAAGCGCCCCAGATCAGTACGGTGTCGCCCTGTTTCATCGCGGCGCCGTTGTGCGACACGAGCTGGCGGTACGCCGTCGAGTTCACCAGACCGGGTGACGCCGCTTCCTCCCACGTGAGGTGCGCCGGCTTGGGCATCAGCTGGTTGGACTTCACCAGCGCGAGGTCGGCCAGGCCGCCGAAGTTCGTCTCGAACCCCCAGATCCGCTGCTCGGGGTCCATCATCGTGTCGTTGTGCCCGTCGGGGTGCTCCAGCTCGACCGAAAGGCAGTGCGCGACAACGGCATCGCCGGGCTTCCAGGCCTGTACGCCCGGCCCGGTGCGCACGACCACGCCGGCCAGGTCGGAGCCGACCACGTGGTAGGGCAGGTCGTGGCGTTTGGCCAGCTCGGAGGTCTTGCCGTAGCGGCGCAGGAAGCCGAACGTGTCCAGCGGCTCGAAGATCGACGTCCACACCGTGTTGTAGTTGATCGCCGACGCCATGACCGCGACCAGCGCCTCGCCGGGACCGAGCTCGGGCGTGGCCACCTGCTCGACGTGCAGCGACTTGCGCGGGTCCTTGTCGCGGGTCTCCAGGCCGGCGAACATCTCCACCTCGTCGGCATGCACCGTCACCGCCCGGTAGTCATCCGGTACCGGGATATCGCCGACGGCGTTCAGGTCACCCGAAAGAATGGCGTCACGGATCTTTTCCACGGTGTGCCTCCAGGTCGCGAATGCCCGGAGGTTACCCACCAGTAACCGAAGATCACCACAATTGTGAGACCTGCGCCACCGGGACCGATTCAGCGACCGATTCAGCCCTCGGGAGCGGGCTCCACCAATTCCACCAGAACGCCCCCGGCCGATTTCGGGTGAATGAAGTTCGTCCGGCTGTTCTGGGTGCCGTGCCGGGGCGAGTCGAACACCACATTCAGGCCATTGGCCCGCGCGCCCTCGGACGCCTCGTCGATGTCGGCCACCCGGTAGGCCAGCTGCTGCATGCCCGGGCCGTTGCGGGCGATGAACTTGCCGATCGTCGAGTCCGCCGACAGCGGCGCGAGCAGCTGGATCGCCGTGCCGGTGCCGTCGTCGCCTGGCACCCGCAGCATGGCCTCACGCACGCCCTGTTCCTCGTTGACCTCCTCGGCGGTCACTTCCAGGCCGAAAGCGGAACAGTAGAACTCGATCGCCTCGTCCAGGTCGGGCACGGCGATGCCGACGTGGTCGATGGCGGTCACGCGGGTGGCAGGCTGCTGCGGCATAACGTCGAGAGTAAGCACACTTCGCAACACGGACGCGACAGGTCTGTGGCGTGCGCGACACCGGCCGTTGCTCGGAATCGGTTCCGTCGTTCCCCGTGGGTATGGTCTGAGGTTAACGAGCGCTTGCATTGGAGGCTGTTGTGTCCGGTTCCGTCATTGTCGCTGGAGCCCGAACCCCGATGGGGCGGCTCCTGGGGGGCCTGAAGGATTTCTCCGGCACCCAGCTGGGTGGGTTCGCGATCAAGGGAGCGCTGGACCGCGCCGGGGTGAAGCCGGAACAGGTGCAGTACGTGATCATGGGCCAGGTGCTCACCGCGGGCGCCGGCCAGATCCCCGCCCGCCAGGCCGCGGTCAACGCCGGCATCCCGATGAGCGTGCCCGCGCTGACCATCAACAAGGTCTGCCTGTCCGGCCTGGACGCGATCGCGCTGGCCGACCAGCTGATCCGGGCCGGTGAGTTCGACATCATCGTGGCCGGCGGCCAGGAGTCGATGACCCAGGCGCCGCACCTGCTGCCCAAGTCGCGGTCCGGCTTCAAGTACGGCGACGTGACCATGATCGACCACATGGCGCACGACGGGCTGTTCTGCGCCTTCGACCAGGTCGCGATGGGCGCGTCGACGGAGAAGTACAACGCCCGCTACAGCGTCACCCGCCGGCAGCAGGACGAGTTCGCGGTGCGGTCGCACCAGCGGGCCGCCGATGCCCAGAAGAACGGCCTGTTCGCCGAGGAGATCGTGCCGGTGCAGGTGCCGCAGCGGAAGGGCGACCCGCTCGTCATCGCCGACGACGAGGGCATCCGCGGCGACACCACGGTCGAGGCGCTGGGCAAGCTGCGGCCCGCGTTCGCCAGCGACGGTTCGATCACCGCCGGGTCGGCCTCGCCGATCTCCGACGGCGCCGCGGCGGTCGTGGTGATGAGCAAGGCGAAGGCCGAGGAGCTGGGCCTGTCCTGGATCGCCGAGATCGGCGCGCACGGCGTGGTGGCCGGCCCGGACGCGAGCCTGCACGAGCAGCCGTCGAACGCCATCAAGGCCGCGCTGGCCAAGGAGAAGCTCGAGCCGGGCGACCTGGACCTGGTGGAGATCAACGAGGCCTTCGCGGCCGTCGGCCTGGTGTCCACCGAGCAGCTGGGGATCAGCCCGGACAAGGTGAACGTCAACGGCGGCGCGATCGCGCTGGGCCACCCGATCGGCATGTCCGGCGCGCGGCTGGTGCTGCACCTGGCGCTGGAGCTCAAGCGGCGCGGCGGCGGCGTCGGTGCTGCGGCGCTGTGCGGTGGCGGTGGCCAGGGTGACGCGCTGGTGATCCGAGTTCCCTGACCGTGCCGGATGTCGCTGACCTGGTCGACCGCGCGCGGCGGCACGAGCCGCGCGCGGTGGCCAGGTTGATCTCGCTGGTCGAGGACGCCAGCCCGCAGCTGCGCGAGGTGGCCGCCGCGCTGGCGCCGCTGACCGGCCGCGCCCAGGTGATCGGGCTGACCGGGCCGCCCGGCGTCGGCAAGTCGACATCGACTTCGGCGTTGGTGACTTCCCTGCGGGCGCAAGGGAAACGGGTCGGCGTGCTGGCGGTCGACCCGTCCTCGCCGTTCTCCGGCGGGGCGTTGCTGGGCGACCGGATCCGCATGCAGCAGCACGCGACCGACCCCGGTGTGTTCATCCGGTCGATGGCCACCCGCGGTCACCTCGGCGGCCTTTCCTGGGCCACGCCGCAGGCTTTGCGCGTGCTGGA
>CBIMJO010000988.1:0-4505 GCA_966244135.1 uncultured Actinocrispum sp.
CCCGGCCGATGACGTGCCGGAGATGCTGCGCGACCTGGTGTCCACCGATCCGGCCGAGCGTGAGGTCGCGCTCGACGGCATGTACGGGGCCGTGCACCACCAGGGCGACATTTACGAGTGCACCATCGCCACGATCCCCTTCCTCCTGGACGCCGCTGCCCAGCCCGGAGTCCCTGGTCGTGGCGAGATTCTGAAGCTGCTGGCCAGTTACGCGAATGCCGATGCCGACGAGTGGGTTCCCGCCAAGGACCCGGAGGCCGCCGCGCTGTACGACCGCGCTCGGTCGGATGTCGCGGCCGGTACGCCGGTGTACCTGGAGTTGTTGAGCGACAAGGATTCTGAGGTTCGCACTGCGGTCGGCAAGGTGCTGCTCGCGGTTCGGGAGAACGCCGGCCCGGCGGTGGACGCGTTGCTGGCGCGGCTGCCGGGAGAGGCCAACGCGGATGTACAGGTGGCGTGGCTGCGGGCGTTGGGCCGGTTCGGCAAGCGCGGGGTGAGCGTCGGCGCGGTGCGGATGGGCTTGATGTCGTTGTCGTCGCCTCATCCCCGGGTAGGGCTGGCGGCGTGGACCGAGTATGTCCGATGTGGACCGACCCCATTGCCGGTCGACGCGCTGCCCAGTCTGTCCGAGTGCCTGACCGCCGCCTACGCCGTGGTGGTCCCGCCGCCGGAGAAAAAGGACTTCCACACCGAGACCCTGGCCGGACATCTGCGGGAGAAGTACGACGAGACGGTCTCGTGGCGTCCCGCACCGCACATGGACGGCGTGATCCGCGAGGTCAGCTGGGCGTTCGGCGACCTGGTCGAGGCGCGGGCCGAGTTCCTGCTGCAGCAGCTGCGGTCGGAGAACTGGGTTCGCCGGTACGACTCGTTGCGCGCGGCGAAGGACCTCATCAACGGCTGGCGCGGCGACTACGCCGAGCTGGTGGCCGCCGTCGGCGACCTGCTCAGCGACCCGCGCCCCCACATGTACGACCTCGCCGCGGACACCCTGCTGTCGGTAGGCCCGCTGGCCGCGCCGGCCGCCGACGCACTCGCCGCGTCGCTCGCGGCCGCGCCCCGGTTCGCGCGACACCGGCCCGACCGCGGCCCAGCCGCGTGGCTGACCGCCGAGCCGCAGATGTGGCAGCAGGTGAGCACGGCGTTGAGCACGCTGGCGCACCTGGGTGACGCGCGAGCGGTGCCGATGGTGGGCTGGTTGCTGGAGCAGAAGCTGGTGCCCGAGCACATCGGCAACCTCGTGACGTCGTTGGGGCGCAACGCACTCGAACTGTTGCCGTTGATCAAACCCACCACCGCGTCCCTGATCGAGGCGCTCGGCCGGATCGGGCCGGACGCCTCCGGCACCGTTCCCGATCTGCTGGCGGTCAAGCCGACCGAAGGTCTCCTTCGGACACTGGGCCGGATCGGCGCAGCCGATGCAGTTCCGATGGTCCGTGGGCTGCTATCAGACGAGGAACTCGCCGGTGCCGCCGCGTGGGCGTTGTGGCGGTTGACCGAAGATCCCGGCCCGGTGCTGCCCGTGTTCGCCGAAATGCTGGCGGGCAACAACTTCGTCGCACGCGAAGGCGCCGACAGCCTCGGCGACCTGGGCCCCGCCGCGGCGGAACATGTCCCAGCCCTCCGTGCCTTGCTGGGCCGCGAGGACGAGTACGGGTGGCTGCACCTGAGCGCCGTGACCGCGATCTGGCGGATCACCGGCGAAATCGACCTCGACACGCTGACCCGGTTGTGGCCGTTGCCATCCCGCCGCCTCGCCGTCGCGGAGACCCTCGTCGAGATGGGCACCACCATCGACCCCACCACCATCCGCGCCGAAGCCGCGTCCATCCGCCGCCACACCGTGACCCGCGTGGTCGAGTACCTGGACGTGTTCAACTCCGACATCGGCGCGGACGAGCGGCTACGCAGTGCTCTCGGCGAACTGCTTACGCACGGCGGCGAGCGGCAGTAGCGCCAAGACGATCACCACCGCGCACACGCCGGTCCAGCCGAACAGGGTGTGTGCTTGGGCGCCGAGCCAGGAGCCGATGCTGCCGCCGAGGAACGCGCAGGTCATGTAAGCCGTGTTGAGGCGGCTGCGGATTTCTGGGCGCAGGACGTAGATCCGGACCTGGTTGGCGACCATGCCGGACTGCATGGCGACGTCTAGCATGAGCGTGCCGATCGCGAGGGCGACCAGGCCCGATGTGCCGCCCAGGGCGCCGAGGGCGAGCACGAGGGCGCTGGCGATGACCGCGACGAAGCACACGCGGTTGACCAGGTCCGGCCCACGGCGGTCGGCCTGGCGTCCGGCCAGCGGAGCCGCGATCATGGTGCCCGCGTTGACGAACGCCAGGATGCCCACGGCTTGCGCGCCGAGGTGGTAGGTCGGGCCGGTGAGCAGCAGCGCGACTCCGGTCCACACGGCGGAGAACCCGGCGAAGATCGTCGCCTGGTTGAACGCCGAGCGGCGCAGGTCCGGCTCGGTGCGCAGGAGCGTGATCGTCTCCTTGAGCAGCGCCGGGTATGGCTGCCTGGTGGCGGGTGTGGTGTGCGGCAGGGTGAACGCGAGGACCGCGGCCAACAGCAGGGCGATGATCGCGGACAGCAGGTAGGGCGCGCGCCAGCCGAGCCATTCGCCGAGGCTGCCGCCGAACGCGCGGGACAGCAGCATCCCGCCGATCGACCCGCTCAGCAGCAGCCCGGTCACCTCACCGCGCCGTTCTTCGGCGACGAGACCGGCCGCCATCGGTCCCAGGATCGGGGCGATGACGGTGGTGATCCCGACGAAGATCCCCGCGCCGACGAGGTGCGGCAGTGTCGACGCCGCGCTGGCCGCGAACAAACCCAGGCCAGTCAGGCCGAGCAAGGTCGCGATCAACGGCCGGTGCGGCAGCCGGTCGCCCAGCGGCACGAGCAGGAAGATCCCGGCCGCGTAACCGAGTTGGGCGGCGGTGACCACCAGCGCGGCCGCGGTGGGCGTGACGCCGAGGCCGTGGGTGACCAGCGGGCTGATCGCCTGCGGGAAGTAGATGTTGCCGACCGCCGCCCCACAGGTGAGCGCGAGCAGCAGGGTCATCCTCCTGGTCATGCGCCCGCCCGCCGGCTGACGTTGAGCAGGTAGTCCTTGCGGTTCAACGGGTTGTGGTCCGTTCGTGGCCGGTCCGGGATCGCGCCGGTGACCGGGCTGTAGTGCGAGAAGGAGCTGTCCCATTCGGCTTCGCCGCTGGTCAGACCGGGCAGCAGGCGCTCGAGTTCGTGCACGTGCGCCGCCGGGACGGTTCCTTCGAGGACGTTGGTCGTGCGGCTGCGTGGGATGGCGCGCAGCCGTGACAGCAACGGCAGGATCGCGCTGAGCGTGTCGGTCGGCAAGACCAGCGTGAACTGGTGCATGGGTTCGTAAACCGTGGTTCCCGCCTGGCGCAACGCATCCATCAGCACCAGCGGCGTCAGGTTACGAAAGTCGCCCGCAGTGCTGGACATGCTCTTGTCGAACGTGCCGTGGCTGTGGCTCTGCCGCGCCCAGTAGCCGGAGTGCGTCATGGTGACCACGCAGTCGGTGACCTGCCAGCCGTGCAGACCCTGCTGCAGCGTCTGGTACACGGTGTCCTCGACCGCCTTCATGAACGCATACGGCATCGACCCGAGCTCAACCTCCAACTGGTACCTGACGCCCGTCCCGACCGGGGCCGGGTCGATCCGCAGACCGACCGTGGCCAGGAACGGGTTGCGGTCCTTGGCGATCACCTCGTACGCCGCACCGGTCCCGTGTGGACGTTCAATGTGGATGGTCGTGGTCTCGCGGAAGGTCACGTCGATGCCGTAGTCGTCGGCGAGGGTGGCCTGGATGACCTCCTTCTGCACCTCCCCGTACAGCGACACCGCGATGTCCTGGTTGATGTGCCGCAGGTTGATCAGCGGGTCCTGCTCGGCGAGCTGCACCAGAGCGCTGTTGAGGGCGCCGCGCTGGCTGTTTTGTACCGGCGTGACAACGGTTTCCAGGGTGGGCGGCGCGAAGAAGTGCTCGTCCTTGGATGTGGCGTCGCCCAGGGTGTCGCCGACGCGGACATCGTTGAGGCCCCACACTTTCGCGATCTGGCCTGCATAGACCTCGTCGGTGCGGGTGTCGGTGCCGTCGGTGAACACGTTGATTGCGGTGACTTTCCCGAAGGTGAGCCGTTCGCGGGTGTGCAGGGTGCCGGAGCGCATCCGGACGTACGCGATCTTCTCACCCGCCGGGCCCCGGTCGACCTTGAACACCGTGCCGTCCACCGGATCGTCGTCCCACCCGCGCGCGGCCGGGAGCAGCTGCTTGATCCCGGTGATCAGGGCGGGAATGCCCGCGCCGGTGATGGCCGAGCCGGTGAACACCGGGTGCACCAAGGCTTTCTCGGTCTGCCGGGCCAGCTCCCGCCTGAGCGCCAGGTGCGGCACGCGGCGGCCCTCGACATACGCGCCGAGGAAGTGGTCGCTGTTCTCGGCCAGAACCTCCAGCTCCGGCGCGTGCGCCGCGACGAGCTGCA
>CBIMJO010000989.1:0-4503 GCA_966244135.1 uncultured Actinocrispum sp.
TTGCCGGCCTGGAGCCGGCGTTCCGGGCGAAGCTCGACAATGTGATCGCCGCGTACCGGGCCGAAGGGGTTGATCACGGCGATCTGCTGTCCATGCTGATCGCCACCGAGGGGCTGACCGACGGCGAGATCCGCACCCAGGTGCTGAACCTGTTGATGGCCGGGACCGAGACCACCGCCACGACGCTCGCGTGGGTCTTCCACGAACTCGGCCGCAACCCGTTGGTGCTCGGCCGGATCGCCGACGAACTCCGCACCGTCCTGAATGGACAACCCGTGGACGCGGACCGGTTGAGCGACCTCACCTACGTCAACCGCGTGCTCACCGAGACCGTCCGGCTGCACACCCCGATCTGGCTCGTCACCCGGAAAGCCATCGCCGAGGTCCGGCTCGGCGACGTCACCCTCGCGCCCGGCAGCGAGGTGATGGTCAGCATGCCCACCTTGCACCGCGATCCCACGCTGTTCCCCGGCCCGATGCGGTTCGACCCGGACCGCTGGCTCGAGCCGGCCGCGCGGGACAGCTTCATCCCGTTCGGCGCGGGCGCGCACAAGTGCATCGGCGACCGGTTCGCCTGGGCCGAGATGGCCGTCGTGGTCGCCGGGATCTGCGAGGGCTGGCACCTGCGGCCGCAGCCCGGCCGTCCCGTCCGCGAGCTCGCCCGCGCGTTCCTGCGACCCAGCTCACTGCCCATGGTCCCGGTCGCCCGCTGATCAATTGGCCTGTCCTGCCACGCGCATGGTCGTTGGTGGTCTAGCGTGGGAAGTGACGGTGTAGCGGGGTACGAGGTCGGTGGCGATGTCGGCTGATTTGTCGCCTTTGGGGCGGATCGGCGTGTTGCTGATCGCCACCCGGGGCGCCGACGGGCCCGGCGAGGTTCTCGTGCGGATCCGCGGCGGATCCGAGACCTACCTGGCCTACTCGGACGAACCGCTGCCGAAAGGGACGACGGTGCTGGTGGTGCACACTCGCGGGTCCCGGTCGGTCGAGGTCACCGCCTGGTCCGATCCTTTCGAGTCCACATAGGAGCAAAACGATGTTCGGATACCGTGTCCCCGCGCCGGATCAGGCGATGCTGATCTCCGGGGGCAAGATGCGCGGGAACGTGGAGGCGCCGTTCCGGGTCGTCACCGGGCATGGCGCGTTCATCATGCCGTTCTTCCGCAAGGTCCGGTTCCTCTCGCTGAGCATGGTGGAGGCCGAGATCAGCGAGACCTGCGTGACCAAGCAGGCCATCGCGCTCAACGTGCGCGCGGTGATCGCGTTCAAGGTCGGCAACGACACCGAGAGCATCATCAACGCCGGCCAGCGGTTCCTCTCCGACCAGGACCAGATGTCGATCCTGACCGGGCGGATCTTCGCCGGGCACCTGCGGTCCATTGTGGGCTCGATGACCGTCGAGGAGATCATCACCGAACGGCAGAAGCTGGCGACCGAGGTGCTGGACGGCTCGGCGGTGGAGATGGCCAAGATCGGCCTGACCATCGACTCGCTGCAGATCCAGTCCATCGACGACATGAAGCTGGGCTACATCGCCGCGATGGCCGCCCCGCACAACGCCGCCATCCAGCGGGAGGCGCAGATCGCACAGGCCCGCGCCGACCAGGCCGCGGCCGAGGCCGGGCAGGAGTCGGCGCGGCGGCAGGCGGAGTTCGCGCGGCAGACCTCCATCGTGCAGGCGCAGTACAAGGCCGAAGTGGACAAAGCCCAGGCCGAGGCGGCGCAGGCGGGTCCGCTGGCGCAGGCGATCGCGCAGCAGCAGGTCATCGACGCTCAGGCCGAGCTGGCTCAGCGGTCGGCTTTGTTGCGTGAGCAGCAGCTGGTGGCTGAGGTGATCAAGCCTGCGGAGGCTGAGGCGGAGAAGGTTCGTATTCTGGCCAAGGCGGATGCGGAACGCACTGAGGTCCAGGCGGCTGCTGCGGCGTCGAACGACCGGGTGGCCCTGGACAAGCTGATCATCGACCAGTTGCCGCAGATCGTGCGGGAGGCTGCGAACGGGTTGGCTGGGGCGAACGTGAACATCCTCAACGGGGCGGATGGGATGGGTGAGCTGGCCGCCGGTCTGGTGGGGCAGGGGTTGTCGATCCTGGAGTCCGTCAAGCGGGGGCTTGCGGCTCCGGGGACGGATCTCGAAAAGAAGTCGTAGTCGTTTGTATGGTTGATGCATGAGCGAGTGGACGCGAGGGGTGTCACGGGTCGCGGTGCTGACCGGGGCTGGGATCTCCACTGATTCCGGGATTCCGGACTACCGCGGCCCTCAGGGGGTCTGGACCCGCAACCCTGGGGCCGCGAGTGCGTTCACGTTTCCGAACTTCGCGTCGGATGCTGAGGTGCGTAAGGAGTTCTGGGGGCTTTACGCGAATCATGTTGCCTGGGCGGCGGAGCCCAACGCTGCGCATCTGGCGTTGGGGTCGTTGGTGGGCAAGCTTTCTGTGCGGGTGCTGACGCAGAACATTGACGGGCTGCATCAGAAGGGTGGGATTCCTGGGCGGAAGGTGTTGGAGCTGCACGGGTCTATGCATCGCACCGTGTGTTTGGGGTGTGCGGCTGAGGTTCCTACTGCTGAGGTGCGGGGGCGGGTGCTGGGTGGTGAGGCGGATCCTCGATGTCTCTCCTGTGGTGGGATCCTGAAGCTTGGTGTTGTCCTTTTTGGAGAGTACTTGGACGATGTCCTGTTCTCTCGGGCGCGGGCGGTTGCTGCGGCGAGTCAGTTGTTTCTTGCTGTGGGGAGTTCGCTGCAGGTTGAGCCTGCTGCTTCGTTGTGTCTTACGGCGGTGGAGCATGGGGCGACTCTCGTGATCGTCAACAACGAGCCGACACCTTATGATCGGTTTGCGACTGAAGTGATTGACTCGCCTATTGGTGAAGCGGTGCCTCGGATTTGTGCGGAGCTTTTGGGTGGGTGAAAGC
Organism: uncultured Actinocrispum sp.; assembly: GCA_966244135.1. Taxonomy (GTDB): domain Bacteria; phylum Actinomycetota; class Actinomycetes; order Mycobacteriales; family Pseudonocardiaceae; genus Kibdelosporangium. Next base: position 2,911 of record CBIMJO010000989.1, read on the forward strand.
GTTCGCCGTGGGGTGGGCGGCTATCGCGTGAGGTTGGCTAAGGGATGTCCTCGCCGGACGGGCAGGCCGCCAAGAGGGGGAGCCGGGGTGCCCCCGGCTTTGCCGGGGTTCGGTGGGTTGGGCGCGTCCTCTCCCTCCCGTATGGCCTGCCCAAGGGGACCACATCAGTCAAGTGGGGCCGCGGGGGCTTCCAGCGGGGGCGGTCCGTATGGCTTGGGTTGGTGGTTGCGTGCCGCTCCGGACCGGTTGGGTTTCGCGGCCCCACTTGACAGATGTGGTCGGCTTCGCCCAGGCCATACGGGAGGGAGAGGACGCGAGGCGGGCCTTTGGTGCGTGGGCACACGCGAGGAGGAAAGGGTCGGGGCACTAGTGTCCCGCGCCAGAGATTTAAGGGTTAATTGTGGCGGGTTTGTGGTGGTCGGTCGTGACCTTGGCGAGGTAGTCGGCGAGGGAGTTGAGGATCTCGTCGGCGGTTTTGGTCCAGGTGAAGGGCCGTGGGTTGGTGTTCCAGGTGTCGATCCATGCGGTGATGTCCTTCTCCAAGGCTGTCACGGAGGTGTGCACGCCGCGGCGGATGAGTTTGTCGGTCAGCAGGCCGAACCATCGCTCGACCTGGTTCATCCAGGAAGAGCCGGTCGGGGTGAAGTGCACGTGGAATCGGGGATGTTTGCCCAGCCACGTCTTGATCTCGGCAGTGTTGTGGGTGGCGTAGTTGTCGCAGACCAGGTGCACATCCAGCTCGGCCGGTACCGCTTTGTCGATCGTGACCAGGAACTTCTTGAATTCGATCGCGCGGTGACGGCGGTGCAGTTGGCTGATGACGGTGCCGTCGGCGATGTTGAACGCGGCGAACAGGCTGGTGATGCCGTGCCGCAGGTAGTCGTGCGTACGCCGCTCGGGCGTACCCGGCATCATCGGCAGCACCGGTTGCGAGCGGTCCAGCGCTTGGATCTGGGACTTCTCATCCACGCACAACACCACCGCTTTCTCCGGCGGATGGTGATACAGGCCAACGACATCCACGACCTTCTCCACGAACAGCGGATCGGTCGACAGCTTGAACGAATCCTGCAGATGCGGCTTGAGATCGAATCTGCGCCAGATCCGCCCGATCGTCGATTTCGACAGTCCCGTGCGAGCGGCCATGGAGGCTCGCGACCAATGCGTGTCCTTGCCTGGGGTGGATTCCAGGGTCGCCACGATCACGTCCTCGACCTGATCCAGCAGAATCGACGGCGGCCGGCCCGGCCGGGGCTCGTCCTGCAGAGCATCACACCGTCCGGCGATGAACCTCGCTCGCCACCGGTCCACAGTCGACTCATCCACACCAAGGTCTGCCGCGGCCTGCTTGTTCGTCCCGCCCTGCGCGCACCGCAACACGATCCTCGCGCGCAATGCCAGATACTGCGCGGTTTTCGCCCGCCGTGCCCACCGGGTCAACTCGGTCCGCTCGGCCTCGCTGAGCACCAACTCGGCCTTCGGCCGACCGATACGCGCGGCATCCTCAAGCCCCGCCATCCGCTCCGCCGCGAACTTCCGGCGCCACTTCGACACCGTCTTCTCAGTAGCGCCAACCGCCTGCGCGGCACTCGT
>CBIMJO010000990.1:0-4502 GCA_966244135.1 uncultured Actinocrispum sp.
CGCTGAACCATGAGCCGACCGTGTCGACGATGCTGTCCACCGCGTCGTGCACCGGCGGCACCTGGTACAGCAGCGGGAGCAGCGCCTCAAGGAACGCGGGCTCCACGCCCTCGGTGGACGCGGCCGCCGGGATGGCGGGACGTTCGCGGTCGATGCCCGCGGCCTGGCGGGGCATTCGCAGTGATGGTGTGTGCGACATGAACTGTCCTTTCCGGATCAGTAGAGGACCAACGGGTCCAGGTCGGCCTGGCAGGTCAGCCAGTCCTCTTGGGAATCGGCGCCCGCACAGGGATCGGCGAACGCCGGTTGGATCCCCGGCGCGTGACCGAGCGCGCCGGGCGACTGGGTGCGGTGGACTCCCTCGGCGGCCCTCGGCAGCCGGAGTTCGGGTGTCACAGCTTCGCCGCCAGGGCCTTGTAGCACATGTCCCTGGCCGGGCCGCGCAGCTTGCGGCAGTCGACCTTGGCCGCGGTCACGCCGGGACCGTCCGGTGTGGACGCCTGCGGTGCGTTGTCCGACCGGTCGATGCCGGGGGCCAGCTTGGGCATGGTCAAAGTGGTCATCATCGTCCTCCGAGCAGGAACTGGCGTGGGTTGGCGAGGCTGACAGGCGGGCTGGCGCTCACGTCGTAGGTGAACAGCTGAGCCACCCGCGAGTGGCGCTCGTTCTCCGTGTCGAAATAGATGAGGGTGACGTCGTAGGCGTCGGCGTCCGGGCGGGCGTACCGGCTCTTGGTGACCGTGATGTCGTCCAGCGCGTACAGCACCTGCGGCTGACCGGGGCGTTGCGGGAACAGCTGGGCGGACAGGAATCCCTTGGCCAGTTCGCGGGTGAGCTCGAAGGCGTTGGTGGCCGCGTAGTTCAGGGCGCGGTCGGGTGCGCTGCGGCCGAGGTTGCGGAACTGGTAGTAGACCTTGTCCAGGAAGGCGCGGATGAGCTGGCGGACGGTCTGTTCCTCGGGCTGGCCGGCGTCGCGCGCCTCGAAGTCCTTGTTGATCGTGTCGATGAGGGTGTCCAGCAGCACGGCCTCGTTCCAGGTGTACAGACCCTGGGCGTGCACGCTGACCACGGGCAGGACCTGCCCGGAGTACAGCCGTACCGTGCGGTTGGTGAGCGTGCCCGGGACCGACACCCGGGACACGTAGTTGCGGTTGTCCGGAGCGAGCGACTGCCCGACGATCGCCTCCCGGAATGTCTTGTGCACCACCGAAACCGGCGGATAGCCGGGTCCGTCCTGGCCGTCGACGGGGCCGCCCCAGGTCATCCCGAACGGCGTCTCGGCCTCCAGGGCGTAGATCGGCATCCGGCCGTCGAGATTGCACGTCCAGATGAGCTTGTCCGACGCCCACGGGTTCTCCGCGAGGTAGCGGGACAGCTGGTTCGGGTCGTACGGGTTCGCGGGCACCAGTTGGCCGCCGGCCTCGGAGAGGTCCATCTGCTGGATGAAGCCGTCCCGCCGGGCCTCGTTGCCGAAGTCCCAGCCGATCGTGCCGATGGCGTAGACGTACTCGGACTGCGGCGGCGGGGATTCGCATGTGGACGGTGCCCCGGGCGCACAGGCCGCGGTCACGCCCGCGACTTCGGCCGGTGGGCTTTCCTCGAGTTGTTCCACGGTCGTCTCGCTTTCCTTCGGGATGGTGAACACCGCCGGCACGTCGAGGACTCCGGCGAGATAGCGGGCGCGCTCGGACTCGTCCAGCGCGTTGGGCGCGGTCGCAGTGCCGACGATGAGGTCACGGATCTGCGTGGGTGTCAGGGTTCTGCCCGCAGCGCGGGCCCGCGACAGCAGCAGGCCGGCGATCCCGGCGACCAGCGGGGTGGCGAAGCTGCTTCCGGACAGCCGGGCCGTTCCGCCGCCGGGACTGGCGCCTTCGATGTCCAGACCGGGTGCCAGCACGGCGTTCTTGCGGTATGCCGGTCCCCAGTTGTTGGTGGCGAGCGGAATGCCGTCGGCCGAACACGCACCCACTGCGAGCACATCCGGGTCGGCCGCGGGCACGTGGACGGAGTCGGTGCCATCATTGCCGACTGCGGCGACCACAAGAACGTCATTGGTGGCACACAGTCGTAACGCGTTGGCCAGCAACCCATCAGGTTCGCCTGCCGCCGCGCGTTGGCCGCCGCTGATGGAGATGATGTCCGCGCCTTCGCTGACCGCGGTCTCCACGGCTCGCGCGAGATCCATCTGGGACGGTGCCGGTCCGTCGTCGCGGAACACGGGGATGACCAGGCCACGGCAGTCCGGTGCGACACCGGTCACCGGCGAGCCCGGCCTGCCGAAGATCAGGCTGGCGACATGGGTGCCGTGCAAGGACATCGCGCCCTGAGCCGAGGGGTGCTGGTCCGGCGCGGCCAGGACGGTGAGGTCCGCGCCGTCGAAGCACGGATGGGACAGGTCGACCGGGCCGTCGAGAACGGCGATGCACACATCCGGCGAACCGGCAGGCAGGTCTTCTCGCACGGTGGCTCCCTTCGGGCTCGTTACTTGTCGAGAGCGTCCACACGGGCCGGTGATACATCGTGATCCGGACGTATCACGCGGATCCCGGCGGACTCCAGGAAAGACGTGAGCGAGCTAGTGCTGTGGCCGGATAGGTTCACCGACTCGACGGCCCAGCTTCGTGGTGACATCCAACAGCGCCAGCCGCACGGACCGAAAGACCCAAGTACAACCCGGTACGAGGGCCTTCCGGCCGCACGCCCAGCGGAAACCTGGATCCGCCGATAACACGGCAAACCTATCCGGCCACAGCACTAGGCGGACCAGCGATGGTCCTCGTCGGCGAACAGCGCCGTGATGGCGGCGTTTCCGCGCATCCGGGCAAGGCACCGTTGCCGTGTCGGTCCGATCGCGCCGATCGGCATGCCCAGCTTCGCGCTGATGGTCGTGTACGGGGCCGGCGGATCGGCGAACAGCATCGTCAGCAGCGTCCGGTCGCGCTCCGGCAGCCGGTGGTACGCCTCCCGCACGACCTGGCGCCGCTCATCGGCCAGAAAGGACGGTTCGGCCTCCGGCTCGGGCCGGTCGATGATCTCGACGTCGGCCGGGATCTCCCGGCGCTTGTCCCGCCGCAGGTGCACGCACTCGCGCCGGGTGGTCGTCGCCAGCCACGCCGGCAGCGCCTCCGCGTCCCGGATCAGGGTCACGTTGGTCACCAGACGCAGCCAGACGATGCCCGCGACGTCCTCGGCGTCGGCGTACCGGACGCCGCACCGACGGCATATCGCCGCCACGAACGGGGTATAGCGCTTGACAATTTCGGCCCATGCCGATGGATCGCCGTTCGCCGCGTTTTCCAGCAGGGACGCCAGGTCCGATTCGCGCATTGTCGTCCTCCCTCCTCGGACGGATTCACGATCGCGCGACGCCCTGCTCGCCGACCTTGCGGCAACCTTGCGGAGCGGGCAGCATCAACAGGTCGCGCATTCGTGGCTTGGCGATCACCGGGGGCCCGCTGCATGGAGTTCCGGCTGTTCGGGGAGGTACAGCTGCAGGCAGAAGGCCGGTCGCTCGACGTCGGGACGCCGAGGCAGCAGGCCGTTCTGGCTGTTCTCGCCCTGGCCGCGGGCCAGCCGGTGCCGATCGAGACACTGATCGACCGGGTGTGGAGCGATACTCCGCCGATCGAGGCGCGCAATGTTCTCTATTCACATCTCAGCCGGATTCGCCTGTTGCTGAAGAACGCGGCACGCGATACCGGGATCGAGGCGCGGATCGAACGAAGGAACGCGGGTTACGTTCTGCGGATCGATCCCGGCATGGTCGACCTGCACCGGTTCACCCGACTGGTGGAACGCGGCAAGGACCCGGCGGGAACTGACGCGGACCGGGCCGCCGCGATATCCGAAGCACTCGGGTTGTGGCGAGGTTCGCCGCTCGCCGGAATAGCGGGGGACTGGGCAGACCAAGTCCGGGACAGCTGGCACCGGCGCCGCCTGGACGCCATCGTCAGCTGGGCCGGGCTCCAACTCGGCCTGGGCCGTGCCGACATCGTGATCGCCACGATTCCCGACCTGATCGCCGAGTACCCGCTGGCCGAACCACTCGAGGCGGTGCTCATGCGGGCACTGCACGCGGCGGGCCGGGACGCCGAGGCGATCGACCGGTACGGCGTCGTCCGGCGGCGGCTGGCCGGCGAACTGGGTACCGACCCCGGACCCGAACTGCGGGCGGTGCACGCCGCGCTCCTGCGCGGTGAACCGTCCACAACGGACACTCCCCCGCGCGGTCCACTCACGACGCCCGCGCAGTTGCCCCCGGACGTGCCCGCGTTCGTCGGCCGGGAGGAGGAACTGAGCCGGCTGGACGCCATCGCGGCCATCGATTCACCGGCGGTCCGGATCGTCACGGTGTCGGGCATGGCTGGTGTTGGCAAGACCGCACTGGTGGTTCACTGGGCGCATCGGGTGCGCAGCAGGTTCCCCAGCGGGCAGCTGTACGTGAACCTGCGCGGCTTCGAGCCGACCGGCTCACCCGTCACTCCGGCGGAGGCCGTGCGCGG
>CBIMJO010000991.1:0-4498 GCA_966244135.1 uncultured Actinocrispum sp.
ACTGCCCCGCAGCGGTGAGTGGGAACGACCGCCGTCAACGGCACTGAGCGCGAGCTTGGGAAGCGACGGTCAGTAGGCCAGAAGTGCCCACGAGTCCGAAGACCTGCCCGCTCGCCTGCCCGCGTCGCGGGCGGGTGTCCGCATGCCCCGAGGGAGGGCGTGGGGCGGGCCTCGCCTTGCCCTTGCGCGCGCTCGAAGGGGCCGAGCGAGGGGAGAGTCGTGACGACGACGGCCACGATCATGCAGGTGCGCAAGCGCAGCGGCGCGTTCGAACCGGTGGATGTCGGCAAGATCGTGCGTGCGGTGCAACGTTGCGCCGACGGGTTGTCCACTGTGGACCCGATGAAGATCGCGACCAAGACCATCAACGGTCTGTACGACGGCGCGACCACCGAGGAACTGGACAAGCTGTCCATTCAGACCGCCGCGGAGCTGGTCGCCGAGGAGCCGGAGTACTCGAAGCTGGCCGCGCGCCTGCTCGCCGCGTACATCGACAAGGAGGTCCGCGGCCAGGGGGTGCACTCGTTCAGCCAGAGCGTGGCGCTCGGCCACCGCGAGGGACTGATCGGCGACGCGACCGCGACCTTCGTGGCAACGCACGCCCGCAAGCTCGACGACGCGATCGACCTCGAAGGCGACAACCGGTTCGAGTACTTCGGCCTGCGCACGGTGTTCGACCGCTACCTGCTGCGCCACCCGCACACCCGCGCGGTTGTCGAGCGCCCGCAGTACTGGTTGCTGCGCGTGGCCTGCGGCCTGTCGCACACCCCGGCCGAGGCGATCCGGTTCTACAAACTGATGTCCTCCCTGGCGTACCTGCCCAGCTCGCCGACATTGTTCAACTCCGGCACCCGGCACACCCAGATGTCGTCGTGCTATCTGCTGGACTCGCCGCGCGATGAACTCGAGTCGATCTACGAGCGGTATGCGCAGATCGCGCGGCTGTCGAAGTTCGCGGGCGGGATCGGCGTGCAGTGGTCCCGGGTGCGCTCGAGGGGTGCGCTGATCCGGGGCACGAACGGTCACTCGAACGGGATCGTGCCGTGGCTGCGCACCCTCGACGACTCGTTCGCCGCGGTGAACCAGGGCGGCCGGCGCAAGGGCGCGGCGTGAGTGTACCTGGAGACCTGGCACCCGGACATCGAGGAGTTCCTGGAGCTGCGCGACAACACCGGCGAGGACGCGCGCCGCACGCACAACCTGAACATCGCCAACTGGATCCCGGACGAGTTCATGCGCCGCGTCGAGGCCGACGGCACGTGGTCGTTGTTCGACCCGGACGAGGTGCCCGAACTGCCGGACCTGTGGGGCGACGAGTTCGACCGTGCCTACCGCGCAGCTGAGGAGGCTGGGCGCGCAGTCCGGACGGTGAAGGCGCGCGATCTGTACGCGCGGATGATGCGGACCCTGGCGCAGACCGGTAACGGCTGGATGACGTTCAAGGACACGGCCAACCGCACCTGCAACCAGACCGCCGAGCCTGGGAACGTCGTGCATCTGTCCAATCTGTGCACCGAAATCCTCGAGGTCACGAATGATGCCGAGACGGCGGTGTGCAACCTCGGCTCGGTGAACCTTGGCGCGCACGTGAAAGACGGCGCCATGGACTGGGATCGCTTGCGGGAGACGGTACACACCGCAGTGACGTTCCTGGACCGCGTGATCGACATCAACTTCTACCCGACCGAGCAGGCCGGGCGGAGCAATCCGCGCTGGCGTCCGGTGGGTTTGGGTGTGATGGGCCTGCAGGACGTGTTCTTCAAGCTGGAACTGCCTTTTGATGCGCCCGAGGCGTTGGAGCTGTCGACCCGGATCGCCGAGGAGATCTATCTCACGGCGCTCGAGACCTCCGCGGATCTCGCTGCTTCCGCTGGCGCGCACCCGGCTTACGCGGAGACTCGCGCCGCGCGTGGTCAGTTGCAGCCGGATCTGTGGGGTGTGACGCCGACTCAGACGTCGCGCTGGGAGACCTTGCGTGGGCGGGTTGCCGAGCATGGGCTGCGGAACTCGCTGCTGGTCGCGATCGCGCCCACGGCTACGATCGCTTCCATCGCGGGGTGTTTCGAGTGCATCGAGCCTCAAGTGTCCAATGTGTTCAAACGTGAGACGCTGTCTGGCGAGTTCTTGCAGGTGAACTCGTACTTGGTGGCGTACTTGAAGAAGGCGGGCATGTGGGATGCGGACACCCGTGCTCAGCTGAAGCGTGATGACGGTTCGGCGCGGGGCTTGCCCCTGCCGGAGCCGGTGAAGCTGCTTTTCCGTACGGCTTGGGAACTTCCGCAGCGTGCGCTGATCGATCTCGGGGCTGCGCGTGGTCCGTATGTCGATCAGAGTCAGTCGCTGAACTTGTTCGTGGCCAGTCCGACCATCGGCAAGCTGTCGTCGATGTACCGCTATGCGTGGCAAGCGGGTTTGAAGACCACGTACTACCTGCGTTCCCGGCCGGCTACTCGTATCCAGCAGGCCACTGTGCCGACTGTCGAGGCCGTTGCTTGTTCCTTGGAAAACCCCGAATCTTGTGAGGCATGCCAGTGACCACTGTGGACAAAACCCAGACGCTGCTCGAACCGGGTATGGACCTGACCCTGCGGCCTATGCGTTATCCGTTGTTCTATGACCGGTTCCGGGACGCGATCAAGAACACCTGGACGGTTGAGGAGGTCGACCTCCACTCGGACCTGGCCGACCTCGCCAAGCTGACCTCCGCTGAGCGGCACCTGGTGAACCGGTTGGTGGCGTTCTTCGCGACGGGGGACACGATCGTCGCGAACAACCTCGTGCTGAACCTGTATGAGCACGTGAACGCTCCCGAGGCGCGGCTTTACCTGTCGCGGCAGCTGTTCGAGGAGGCGGTACATGTTCAGTTCTACTTGACTTTGCTGGACACCTATCTGCCGGATGAGGACGAGCGCGCGGCGGCTTTTGCGGCGGTGGACAACATCCCGTCGATCCGGCAGAAGGCTGAGTTCTGCTTCAAGTGGATCGACTCGATCGAGCATCTGAACCGGTTGGAGTCCAAGGAGGATCGGCGAAGGTTCCTGCTGAACTTGATCTGCTTCGCGGCTTGTATCGAGGGGTTGTTCTTCTATGTGGCTTTCGCGTACGTGTACTTCCTGCGGTCGCGGGGGTTGTTGAACGGGTTGGCTTCCGGGACGAACTGGGTGTTCCGGGATGAGTCGATGCACATGGCTTTTGCTTTCGATGTGGTGGATACGGTTCGGCGGGAGGAGCCGGAGCTGTTTGATGACGAGCTGCATGGGCAGGTTCGTCAGATGCTTCGCGAGGCTGTTGATGCTGAGACGAAGTTCGCGGAGGATCTGTTGGGACAGGGGGTTGCGGGGTTGTCGCTGACGGACATGCGGTTGTATCTGGAGCATGTTGCCGATCGGCGGCTGGTTGCTTTGGGGTTGGCGCCGGAGTATCGGTCGCAGAACCCTTTTGCGTTCATGGAGTTGCAGGATGTTCAGGAGTTGTCCAACTTCTTTGAGCGGCGGGTGAGTGCTTATCAGGTTGCCGTCAGTGGGACGGTGTCTTTCGACGAGGACTTCTAGTCGGGGTGTCCTCGCCGGACGGGCAGCGCCACCTACGTGGCTTCGGCCCGTGCGTCTTGGCGTCGAGAGGTCGCACTCACTCCAGATACAGCCCTGCCTTGTCCGGGCGTTCGGTTATTCCCGGAGGCGAGTTCTTGCCTGTGTGGTGCCTTTTCGCACACTGGGTTCGTCCCCTGAGGACATTCACCCTCGCCCTGGACAGTGGCAGGGTTGTTCACCACATCGTGGAATTGCTGGGGTTTATCTGTCCGAAATAGACTCTTCGCGCGCACGAGGAGAGGGGTTGGGTGATGAGTGCTGCTCGGGGTAGCCGGGCCGCGGCCGTCATGATGGGGGCGGTGGTGGCCGCGGCGGTGATGGTGCCGGCGACCGCACAGGCTGGTGGTGGTGGGTCGCATGGGATCGTGACCGTCGCGAGTGGGCTGAACAGTCCGCGGGGGTTGGCGTTCGGCCCGGATGGCGACCTTTATGTGGCCGAAGGGGGGTTTGGGGGTCCTGGTCCGTGCTTCGCGGGGGCCGAGGGGCCGACGTGTTTTGGTCGCAGCGGGTCGATCACCAAGGTCAGTCACGGCAAGCAGAGCCGGGTGCTCGACGGGTTGCCGTCGACCGCGCATCCGGATGGCGCCAACGGGATCGGCCCCGCCGATGTGGTGGTGGACGGGAAGTCGTTGATCTTCACCGTGGGGCTGGGTGCTGACCCGGCGATCCGCGAGACGTTGTCCGCGCCGGACTTGGGGTTGCTGCGCAAGGCCGACAAGCACGGCCATCTCTCGACTCTGGGCGACCTGTCCGGGTATGAGGCCAAGGCCAACCCGGACGGCGTGACGCCGCCCGACTCCAACCCGACCTCGGTCGCACTCACCCCGTGGGGCACGCAGGTCGTGACCGACGCAGGCGGCAACGACCTGGTGGAGGTCGGCCATGGTGGCAAGATCCACACGCTGGCC
>CBIMJO010000992.1:0-4484 GCA_966244135.1 uncultured Actinocrispum sp.
GTAGTGGCGGTGTCGTGCACAGCCAGGGTGGTGGTGCAGTGGGCGGCCGAGGCGGTAGCCGTGCCCGTGCCCGGGGTGGTGGCCGCGGCGGTGGCTGAAGCGGTGGGCGTGCCTGGGGTGGTGGCTGGGATGGTGGCCGTGCCCTCAACGCCCGCCGTGGCCGAAATGGTGGTGTCCGGAGTGGGTGTGGGAGTGTGGGGGGTGGGGATGGAGAGGCGGATTTTGCGGCAGGTGAGGGGGTGGAGGCGTTGCCAGGGGTCTTGGCGGAGGGCGGGTTCGAGGGAGGCGAGGGCGTCGGTCCAGTTCTCGTGCAGATCGATCGGGCCGGCGGTGTGGGTGGGTTCGCGGTCGCCGATGGCCACCCGGCGGGGTGCCCCGGCGGGGTAGGGGTGGAGTTCGCCGGTGAACTCGCCGAGGGGCAGTGCCGGGCCGGCGGGGGCGTTGCCGGCGGCGTGCCGGAACACGATGACCCACTCCTTCCGGGCCCGCCCCCACACCCACTGGCGGGTGGTGCGGACCTGCCCGTTGTCCTCGTCCTTGCGCAGCAGGACCACCCAGTTGTCGACCCAGCCCGGCTTGGCCTTCACCTCCTGCTCGGGTGTGGTGAAGCCCAGGCGCATCCGGATCACGTCGGCCAGCTCGGGCGGCGGGTCGGCGGCGAGCGTCGCCAGCAGGTGCAGGCCGCCCAGCCGGTCCGCGGCGCGCTCGGCCCAGTGCGGGCCGCCGCTGAAGACGACCGCCGCCAGGTCCTCGAGGGCCCCGGCCAGGCCCGGCGCCTGCGCATCGACCATCCGCCGGATGATCGACTCCCACCAGGCACGATCGCGCCCCGGCAGCTCGGCGATGCCCCGGCGGGCCGTGTCGGCCAGCCACTCCCGCAGTCCGGCGATCCCGCCCTGCACCGCCAGCTCCCGCGCCTCGCTGGTCCTGGCACGCTGGGCCGCCCGGCGCTCGACCGCCTCGGGCGACTCGTCCAGCTCCCGCGGAGCCCGCTTGACGTCGCGTTTGTGCTGCCACTCGCTGACCCACGGCGGCGGCTCGCCCGCCGTGGTCCCGCCGCGGGCATGCAGCACCTGGACCGCCACGGCGTGCTTGCACGGGAACTTCCGCGATGGGCACGAGCACTTCGTCACGCGGTCGTCCAGGTCGACGCAGACCTGGTAGGGAGTCCGGCCGCTGCCGCGGCACAACCCCCACAGCGCGTGCTCGTCGTGCCCGAGCCCGCTCCAGTTGCCCGGCGCCGCCAGCTTGGCCGCGCTCGTGGCGACCTGCTTGTCCGGCGCCATGGCGAGCACCGCGTCGACGTCCATACTTGCGAGACCCCCTGTCAGTTGGTTCGACGGCCACTTTAGGACCGGGCACCGACAGTTTTGAGATCCCCAGGTCAGCCGTAGAAAAAGTCCGCCAGGCCGGCGAGCCGGTCATGCAGCGCGGCGCGCTGCGGCGAGCCGGTGCCGACCCGGCCGGACAGCTCCTCGAGGGCTCGCAGCATCGCCGGGTCCTCCGCTTCCATCCGGTCGATGCCCGGCTCGGCGACGAGCGTGAAGAACTCCGCGAGCAGCGCCCGGACCTCCGCCGACGGACCGCCCTCGGCGATGAACCGCTCGGGCTCCGCGACCAGCCACCCGGCCAGCTCGCCGTCGGTGACCAACAGGTCCACGCCCGCCGCCACGGTCACCCGGTCGGAGATGGCGTCCATTGTGTACAGACACGCCAGCCGGGTGGAGTCCATGCACCGCAACGCGGCCGGCTCGTGGTCGAAGTCCGACAGCGACGTCAGCCGCAGCGAACCCGGGACGCCGGGCGTGACCGGCCACGAGTAGCTGGTCGCGTTCCGCTCGGGGATGTGCAGCTGCAGGCTCTGCAGCACACCGGTCACCGGGTCGAACCGCAGCTCGTCGTATTCGGAGAAATACCAATTGCCGCTGCCGATCGTCTGAAGCACGTGCTTTTCGTGCTCCTCCGGCCCCGCGTACGGCCCGATGGTCAGCGACATGCCGGAAAGCGACAACCGGGGCGTGCTGTCCAGCTGTGCACCGGAAACGATCTCGAACATGTCAAGAGCCTAGGACCCGGGCAACCGGGCGGAGATCCGGGCGTCTGAAGAATCGAGATGGGGGGACAAAACATGAATAGTTCGGGTACGAACACATCCAGACCGCTGTCCGTGGTGATCGCGGCCGGGGGGACTGGCGGGCACATCTACCCGGGTCTGGCGCTGGCCGAGGCGATCAAAGCCATCGAGCCGGAGGTCCGCGTCACGTTCGTCGGAACGCGCCGGGGCCTGGAAGGCAAGATCATTCCCAAGGCGGGCTACCCACTGACCACAGTGGACATGGTGCCGTTGACCAGGAAGGACGGCTGGCGGTTTCCCGCCGCACTCGCACTGGCATCCCGGCAGTGCCGGAAAGTCTTGCGGGACACCGAAGCGCACGTCGCGGTCGGCATGGGCGGGTATACCAGCGCTCCACTCGTTCTGGCTGCGCGGATGGCAGGGCTGCCGTCGATCATCCACGACTCCAACGCGGTTCCCGGCCGGGCCAACCGGTTTTCCGCGCGGCTGACCGAAAACGTCGCGCTGGCGTTCGATGAGGCCGCCGACTACCTGCCCCGCAACATCGACTCCCGTACCGTAGGCATGCCATTGGTGGCCAGCCTTGCGACATTCGACCGAGCCGCACTGCGTCCGGTCGCGCGCGAGGCGTTGAGCCTGCCGGACAACAAGACACTCGTTCTGGTGAATGGCGGCAGCCTGGGCGCCGACCGGCTCAACGACGCCGCGATCCAGCTCGCGCTGCGGTGGCGGCGGCGCACCGACGTCAGGATGATCATCAAGGCGGGCAGGGGCGGGGCGGACGCGATCAACCAGCAGCTCGACGAGTCCGGTGCGCGGCACATCGCCGAAGCGGTGCATTACATCGAGAGCATGGACATGATGTACGCGGCGGCGGATGTCGCGGTCTGCCGGGCCGGCGCGGCCACGATCGCCGAACTGGGACAGGTCGGCCTGCCCGCCGTGCTGGTGCCCTATCCGTATGCGCCCCATGATCATCAGACCCGCAACGCCGCGGCCTTGGTCCAGAATGGCGCAGCGGTCCTGCTTCCGGACAACGTGACCACAGCGGCCGCGTTGGAGGTCGTGCTCGGCGGCCTGGTCGACGATCCCGGGCGCCGGGAGAAGATGGCCGCCGCAGCGCTGCGCACCGCTCGTCCCGACGCCGCCCGTCACCTGGCCCGCTGGGTCACCGAACTCGCCATGGAGCACCGATGAACCCCTGGAAGGGCCGGACGGTCCTGGTCACTGGCGCGGAAGGGTTCATCGGCAGCACGCTGACCCGGCTGCTGCTGGCCGAGGGCGCCGATGTCAGGGCGTTTACGCACTACAAACCCTATGGCGAGAAAGGGAATCTGGCCGGTGTCGACGTCCGGGTGACCACCGGCGACGTCCGCGACGCGGGCCTGGTGCTGGACGCGATCGCGGGCTGCGAGGTCGTGTTCCACCTGACCGCCTTGGTCGGCATCCCGTATAGCTACCAGGCGCCGGAGTCCTATGTGGCCACCAACGTGGTCGGTACGCACAACGTGGTCGCCGCGTGCCAACGCCGGGGCGTACGCCTGGTGCACACGTCCACAAGCGAGGTCTACGGCACCGCGCGCAAGGTCCCGATCACCGAGACACACCCGTTGCAGCCACAGTCCCCGTACTCGGCGTCGAAGATCGGCGCGGACATGATGGCGTTGTCCTACTGGCATGCCTACGAACTACCCGTGTCTGTAGTGCGTCCCTTCAACACCTACGGGCCTGGGCAGTCCGCTCGCGCGGTCATTCCGGCGATCCTGGAGCAGTTACATGCCGGTGTCCGGGACATCAAGCTCGGATCGACCGCGCCCACAAGGGATTTCACGTATGTGGAGGACACCGCGCGCGGCTTCATGGCGGTCGGCGCGAGTGACAAGGCCATCGGTCAGGTGGTGAACCTGGGCTCCGGCAAGGAGATCTCCATGGGAGATCTGGCTGCGTTGCTGATCGACATCACCGGCGCCGACGCCAAGGTGGTGTTCGACGAGAGCAGACGCAGACCCACGCGCAGCGAGGTCGACCGCCTGCTGGCCGGCAACACCAAGGCTCGCGACCTCACCGGCTGGGAGCCACAGGTGAGCCTGCGCGACGGCCTGGCGCGGACCTCGGAGTGGGTCCGGACCCGCCGCCGCGCCGACCTCTCGGATCTGTCGTATCTCGTCTAGGTCCAGTCCGGCCCGCGCTGCGCCCAGCTCCACGCGTAGCGCGGGTCCTCGCAGGCGTCCGCCGCCTCCCCGAGCTCCAGCGGGCGGAACGTGTCGACCATGACCGCGGTCTCATCGAACTGTTCCGCCCCCAACGAGGCCTCCACCGCGCCCGGCTGCGGGCCGTGGGTGCAGCCTGAGGGGTGCAGGGACAACGAGCCGAGGCCGATGCCGGAGCCCTTGCGGGCCTCGTAGTTGCC
>CBIMJO010000993.1:0-4481 GCA_966244135.1 uncultured Actinocrispum sp.
TGCTGGGCCATGCCCAGGTCGTCGCGGTTGGCCCAGTGTTCGACGATCATGCCGTCCTGCACCCTGAACCAGTGGGACTGCGTCGCGGCGAACCTCTTGCCTTTGGGCGGCATCGCCTGCTTGACCGCAGCGTCTTCGTCGTAGTTGACGAACGGCCCGGTTTGCCGGCCGATCATGGTGGCGTGCAGGACCACCAGCTCGCCGGTGTGGACTGCGTCGTGGATGTCCCAACGCAGGTCCGAGTAGGCGCCGCGTAGCCACAGGGCGGTCGCGTAGAACGCCTCGGGGCCGTGTCCGCGGCAGTCGGCGGGTTCGTCCTTTCCTTCCCGGTTGGTGGCGTCCGGGTGGAACACGGTGCGGAAGTCCGCGAGGTGGCCGGTGCTCATCAGGCGCATCGAGCGAACGCAGAGTTCGATGGCTTCGTCGTTCGGTGTGTCGGATCGTGTGGCGGAACCTTGGGTCGTGGTGTCCATGACATGACACCTCTCTTTGGCTATAGTAGAACTAGATTGAATCTAAGGGGACTATAAGCAATGTCGGATGAGGGCGTCAAGGACGCGATGGAGCCGCGCCGCTACGACAACTCGACCCGTGCGAGACAGGCGAAGCTGACCCGGCGCCGGATCATGGACGCGACCTACCGCCTGCTGATCGACCACGGCTACGCGGCCACCACGATCAAATCCGTCGCGGCAGCGGCCGAGGTGTCGATCGACACCGTGTACAAGGCCTTTGGGTCCAAGGGAAAACTGATCAAGGATGTCTACGACGTCGTGCTCGCGGGCGATGACGAGCCGACCCCGCTCATGGAGCGCCCCGTCTGGCAGGCGTTCGTCACCGCCACGGCGCCGGTCGAGAAGCTGCGTAAATACGCGGCAATGTGCCGGTTGCTGTCGAGCCGGCTCAGCCCGCTGCTCGCGTTGCTGTTGTCCGCGGCGCGATCGGGCAACCCGGAACTGGTCGCGTTCGCCGACACGATCAAGGGCGAGCGGTTGGTGGGAGCGGGCGCGGTGGCCGGCGCACTCGCCGAGATGGGCGGGCTGCGCCCGGATCTCGACCACGATCGCGCCCGGGACATCGTGTGGACGCTGAACTCGCCGGAGGTCTACCAACTACTCGTCGGCGACCGCGGCTGGACCGACGACGAGTACGAGCAGTGGCTCGCGCACGCCCTGATCACCCAACTGATCGACTGACCACAACCAACGGCGGCGGGTGATCCTGGCCGGCACTGTCCCCTCCGGAGTACGCGCTCGGCGGCATAGCGGATGTTGGGGCCGAACGGTTTCAGGCCGGTCGCGGTCGAGGAGTCGGACTACTCCTCATCGGGCCGGCGTGCCGCAATGTCTTCCAAGCAGGTCGGGAGTGGGCGCCGTGGCTCACGGACACCGCTCGGGTCCCCGGCGTCGGTTACCCAGACGGTCACCGCGTCCCATCGGGCCAACCGGGTTCCCGCAGCAGGCACTTGTGCCACGACCAAGCCGTTCATCAGAGGATGGGGACTATCAGGATCGGGTCCTTGCAGGAGCAACCCCGCATCGTGACCGCACAGCCATGCGTCGAGAGCTTGCTTGCCCTGGAAACTTGGCACCACTACCGGTTGTTCATCCGGTCGATGTTCGCCCAACTCGATTCACCCAATCCCACACTACCGTGAATCAATGCCGAGATGAAGGCACCACACATCGGCAGAACAGTGCTTTCGCGGCACCGTGATCACAGGTTGCCGTCGCCCGCGCCTGACCTGTGCGTCCGGCAGACTGACCGCCATGAACCAAGCCGCCAGTGAGTTCACGCGGTTGCGCAACGCCATCGAGCGGGAGTTACCCGATGCCGCGCCGTTCCTGCCCGGCGCGACCGATCACGACCTCGACCGGCTCGCCACCGCGACCGGGCTCGCCCTACCGGCCGACCTGTGCGCGCTGCTGCGCACCTCGGCCGGCCAGGACGACCCCGACCACCTCAACGGCCCGCTCAACTTCCACCACTTCCTGACCATCGACGAGATCATCGAGATGCACCGCATGCTGACCGACACGGTCGGCGACATGGCCACCCCCGTCGAGCAACCCGCCTACTACCGGTGGACCATTTGGTCGGAGTCCTGGCTGCCGTTCCTCGCGTTCGAGGGCGACTGCTACCTCCTCGACCTGGACCCCGGCGAGCGCGGCACCGCAGGCCAGATCGTGTTCCGCCCCAACGTACCGGACCTGGACGAACCGAAAGCGCCCTCGCTCACCACGTTCCTCGCCCGCGCCGCCGACCTCATCGAAACCGGGCAGGCCCACACGGAGGAGGACACACTCGTCCTCACCGACCTGTGCTGAACCCATCCGAATCCCGGCAACAAGCCGCATGTCGGCCATGGTCCCAGTACCTGGTACATGAGCCTGTGTCCTTTGTGGTCACTCGTGCGGTGACCGCATCGCGGCATCAGCGTGTGTCCCAGTCCGCGGAATGAGTGAGAGACCCGCGCTCGTGATGGCTCGGCCAACGCCCGCGGTTGGCTGGTCGGATTCGTTCACCGCGGCTCGGCGATCCGGAGGACGATCTTGCCGCCGGCGTGTTGTGTCTGGCTCAAGGTGATGGCTTCGCGCCAGTCGGCGAGCGGGATGATGCGGGCGACGGGGATACCGAAGCGGCCCTCGGCCGCGAGCTGGGCGCACTGCCCGACGACGTCGTAGCGGTGGCTGAGAGGTCCTTCGGTGAACGCGTCGCGGGCGCCGAACTCGCGTGCGTGGGCGAGGTTGCTGATGGTCAGGATGTGCTGGGGGTCGGTGACCGTACGCAGAAGTTCCGGGATGGTGGCGTCGTCGGGCGGCGAGACGTCGAGGATCACGTCGACGGGCCCGCCCGCCAGTTCGCGTATCCGCTCGGCCATGCCCTTGCTGTAGGGGGTGACCTCGGCCCCGGTGGCGCGCAGGGCTGCGGTGTGGGTGGGGCCGGCGGTGGTGAGCACCCGCGCCCCGGCCCGGCGGGCGAGTTGCACGGCGGCGAAGCCGGTGGTGGCGCCGCCTCCGCTGACGAGCAGGGTCGTGTCGGGGGTGATGCCGAGCAGGTCCAAGCCGAGTTGCGCGGTGTCGACGGCCATGGGCAGTGCGGCGGCGGCCGCCGGTTCGAGGGCGGGTGGCCGCGGAAACCAGATGTCGAGCACCGCGTGGTCGGCGGCACCCGCGGTCGGTCCGGTGAACGGGGCGGGACCGAACACCGCGTCCCCGAGCTGGACGCCCGTCACGTTGCCGCCGATGGCGTCGACCGTGCCGGCGACCTCGAGCCCCACTCCGCGGGGCAGGTCGCCGGGGTACAGGCCCCGGCACAGGGCAAGGTCGGCGGGGTTGATCGTGCAGACCTCCACGGCGACCCGGATTTGCCCCGCGGCCGGTCGGGGCTGCCCGGCCTCCTCGAGCCGCAGGACGTCGAGAGGCTCACCGGTGTGGTGGAAACGCAGGGTGCGCATGGCGATCTCCTGAGTGCGATCCGGGCAGTGACAGCAGATGCTGTCGTCACTTGAACGTACCACAGTGACGACAGCATCTGCTGTCACTATGATGAGATCATGGCTCGTTGGGAGGGCAACACCCGTGAGCGGCTCGAGCGCGCCGCGTTGGAGTTGTTCCGTGATCAGGGCTACGACCGCACGACGGTGGCGCAGATCGCCAAGCACGCCGGTTTGACCGAGCGATCGTTCTACCGCTGGTTCACCGACAAGCGGGAGGTGCTGTTCGCCGGCGACGAGCTGCAGGCATGCTTGGAAGCGGGCATCGCACAGGTGCCCGCTGGAACCGGCGCGCTCGCGACGCTGATGGCAGCGTTCACCGCTGTGCCCGAGGTGCTGCGTCCGCGCGAACTGCTGGTCGAGCTGCGCGCCGTCATCGCGGACAACCCGCCGCTGCGGGAACGCAGTTTGATCAAGGAAGCGATGCTGTCCGAAGTGACAGCCGCGGCTCTGGGCCGCCGTGGCCACGACGAGCAGACCGCGCGGCTGGCCACCGCCCTCGGCATGGCGATCCTGGGGGCGGCCACCAGGCGATGGGTGCTCGGCGCAGAGGCCGACTTCGCCACCCTGCTGGCCGACAGCGCCGCGGATCTTCTTGCCGTCGCCGCCGACCTGCCACCCGCCCACACCCAGACCGGCCACACGCCACGCAAGGGGAGGTAGCGGGAGACTGGCGACACCTCGGGCCGTCAACCCCGCCGCTGTCGGCTTCCCGGCATGTGCGTGGGGCGGGTTTCGATCCGCAGGTCGCCTGCGGTCACGGTGCGGATGTGGTCACGGTGCGGATGTGGTCACTGGCGAGCAGGTCGTGCGGGTAGCCAAGGTCGATCGCGCTGACCTCGTCGAGGCGGATCAGTTGATCAGCGGTGAAGTCGACCTCAAGGGCACCCAGGTTCCCCACCAGCTGCTCGGAGGTGCGAGCGCCGATGACGGGTGCCGTCACGCCGGGGTTGCGCAGGGTCCAGGCCAGTGCGACCTGGGCGGG
>CBIMJO010000994.1:0-4480 GCA_966244135.1 uncultured Actinocrispum sp.
GCCGGATCACCGAGGGCGCGGCGATGATCCGCTCCAAGGGCGAGGCCGGCACCGGTGACGTGTCCAACGCGACCACCCACATGCGCAAGATCCGCCAGGAGATCCGCCGGCTGCAGACCCTGCCGGAGGACGAGCTGTTCGTGGCGGCCAAGGAGCTGCAGGCCCCCTACGAGCTGGTCAAGGAGGTCGCCGAGCTCGGCAAGCTGCCGGTCGTGCTGTTCACCGCCGGTGGCATCGCCACCCCCGCGGACGCCGCGATGATGATGCAGCTGGGCGCCGAGGGCGTGTTCGTCGGATCGGGCATCTTCAAGTCCGGCAACCCGGCGCAGCGCGCCGAGGCCATCGTCAAGGCCACCACGTTCCACGACGACCCCGACGTGATCGCCAAGGTCTCCCGCGGCCTGGGCGAGGCCATGGTCGGCATCAACGTCGAGGAGATCCCGCAGCCCCACCGCCTCGCCGAGCGCGGCTGGTAGGAACCCGCTTCCCGTTGGCAGGGCGGCGATCCGGACCCCGGATCGCCGCCCTGCCATGTGGCGGTTAGTGGTTGGTTAGCGGCGTTCGCCAGAGTCGGTCCCAGCTGCCCAGGGGGCGGCGAGCGAGGAGGGACCATGCGAGTTCGGCGTTTGCCGGCGGCCTGTGCGGGGGTGCTGCTCGCGGTGCCGGGGATGGCGGCGGCACCGGCGCAGGCGGAGACCAACCCATCGTGTGGCTCGGTCGAGCAGATCGGCACCACGGCGTACCTCAAGGCCACCGGCGGCCAGACGTTCGCCTCGGTCAAGCAGTTCAAGGGCTGCAACAAGGACTGGGGCTACGTCTTCGTGTGGGAGAAATGGCGCACCGACCACCCGTCGACCAACTACTCCATCTGCGCGGCCGTTGCCGTCGGCAGCGCGGCTCCCTACGACTACAAGGGCAGCACGGTCTGCACGCCCACTGGGCGGCGGGTGGAGGTGTGGTCGAAGGGGACCGACACGTTGACCCAGTGCACCCGGGGCTACGGGGTGGCCAACATCTCGGAGAACTCCGCGTTCACGTCCGTCCGCTGCTGACGTTCTGCAAGAAAACTGCAATCCCGCTGTGTCACTCTCGGGTCGTCTGACTGGGGGTGAGACAGGGGGTTGGGGCGTGGACTGGGCATTCGAGGTGCTCGGGCCGTTGCGGGTGACCTGGCGGGGTGAGGAGATCCCGCTGGGCACTCCGCAGGCGAGGGCGGTGTTCGCGGTGCTGCTGCTGGCCCGGGGTGAGCCGGCGGCGCGGGACCGGATCGCGAGCGAGCTCTGGGCGGACGCGCCGCCCGCGAGCGCGAAGGTCAAGATCCAGGGACTGGTGTCCCAGCTGCGCCGGGTGCTGCCGGAACCGCTGATCCAGACGGAGGGCAGCGGTTATGTCCTGCGCGCGCCCGGCGCGCCGAGCTGCCGGACCTGATCGCCGCGAACCCGTTCCGCGAGCAGCTCCGTTCGCACCTGATGACCGCGCTGGCCCGGTGCGGCCGGATTCCCGAGGCGCTGCAGGCCTACCGGGACTGGTACGAGGTCCTGCGCGACGAGCTGGGCGTGCCGCCGTCGCCGGAGATGCGGGCATTGCACTGCGAGATCCTCCGTGCCGAACCGGGTCTGCGGCCGTCGAGCTACTCGACCTGGCGCCGTCCCGGTGTCCCAGCGCAGCTCCCGCCGGTACCCGCGGATTTCGTTGGGCGCAAAGCGGAACAGACCGAGCTGACCCGGCGGCTGGCGTCGTCTCCCGTGCAGGTGGTGACCGCGAGCGGCGGTGTCGGCAAGTCGCTGCTGGCCATCAGGATCGCGCACCGGGTCAAGGCGGACTATCCGGACGGCACCATCTTCGTCCGGTTGCGGGCCACCGGGGCTGAGCCGATGACGACCCTTGCCGCGCTCTCGCACTGCTTGCAGGCCCTGGACGTGCCCGCCGACATGCTTCCGGCCGGGGCCGGGGAATGCGTGGAACTGTTCCAGGACATGATGTCCAGCCGCCGCGTGCTGCTCGTGCTGGACGACGCCGTGGACCACCGGCAGGTCTCGCGCCTGCTGCCCAGGCAGTCCCGCAGCGCGGTGATCATCACGGCCCGCCGGCCGATCGACGGCCTGCCGCACTACCCGCTGGGCCCGATGTCCACCGAGGACATCCAAGAACTGTTCGCCCGCAAGGGATGTACTGCCGGCAACGATGTTCTCGAACTCTGCCAGGGGGTTCCGCACGAGGTGCTGTTCCGGCGGCTGGGTCTGCTGGCTGGGATGGACTTCGATTCGTGGGTCGCCGGGGTGCTGCTCGACGGCCCGGCCGACGGCCTGCTGGACGACCTGGCCCGGTGTCACATGGTGCAACGGGTCGCGCCCGGCCGGTACCGGCTGCACGACCTGCTGCGGTCGTTCGCCCAGGAAAGGGCGTTGCCCACGGAACGGGAGTCCGGCGCGACCAGGCTGCTCGGCGCCTGGCTCTGGCTGGCCGAGCAGGCCGCCGCGAAACTGCCCGGCAGCCTGCTGAGACCGGCCCCCGGCGACGCGCCGAGGTACCCCGTCCCGGTCGAGATCGGTGACCCGTACGCCTGGTTCGAGCGGGAACACGCCGGCCTGAGCGCGGCCGTGGACCTCGCGGCGGAGCTGGGCATGGGCGCGATGGCCTGGGAGATCGCGGTGGTGACCGCGGGATACTTCGACCATCGGGGCCTGCGCGGCGACTGGTTCTGGTACCACCAAAGGGCTTTGCCGGTGGCCCGGGCGGCGGGGGAGGACCGGGGCACGGCGGCCCTGCAGCGCGGGATCGGCCAGCTGTGGATCTACTGGGACGACTTGGACCAGGCCATGACCGCGCTGACCGAGTCCCGGTCGATCAGCGAACGGATCGGCGACCTGCCTGGTGTCGCTCGGGCGATCGCGGCCACCGCGGCGGTCCACCGGGAACGGAACCAGTATGAGCAGGGCTTTGCGGTGGGCCGCCAGGCCTTGGCGCTGCTGATCCGGGCCGGTGACCGGCAGGGCGCCACCCAGGCACGCTGCGGCCTGGCGATCTGCTGCCTGAACCTCGGCCTGCTCGGTGAGGCCGGGTCGTGGCTGGACGCCGCTCTGCTCGACTGTGGCACCCTCGGCGATGACCACCGCCTGGCGAGCGTCCTGCAGGTGCAGGCCCAGCTGCACCTGCAGCGCGACGATGTGTCGTCGGCGTTGCGGTGCCTGATAAAGGCGATGGAGCTGCTCAACGCCGTCCGTGACGAGCGGTGCGCCGCGAACGCGAGGTTGTTGCTGGGACAGGCTTACGCGTCGCTGGGCGACCATGAGGCCGCCCGCAGCACGCTGATCAACGCGTCCATCCAGTACGTCCACACCGGCAACGGCGCCGGTGAGGCCAAGTGCGCGCGCTTGCTGGGCACGCTCACAGTTCGGTGAGCCTGCGAGTGAGGAAGCGGCGCTCGGCCTCGGTGGTGGACAACTCCAGGGCGCGCTCGTAGGCCTGGCGCGCCTCGGCGGTGTTGCCGAGGCGGCGCAGGAGTTCGGCGCGCGTGGAGTGGAAGTACCGGTACCCGGCCAGATCCAGACTGTCCACAAGGGACAACGCGGCGGCCGGGCCGTCGGTCTCGGCGACCGCGACCGCGCGGTTCAGCTCGACCACCGGCGACCCGGTCAGCTCGCGCAACCGTTGGTACAGCGCGGAGACACCGGCCCAGTCGATCTCCGGATCGGTCTGCAGCGAGGCGATCGCGGCCTGCACGGCGTACTGGCCGCGCGCACCCATCGCGGCCGCGCGGTCCAGAACGGCCTGTCCCTCGGTGATCTGCCCGGCGTTCCACAGTGTCCGGTCCTGGTCGGCGAGCAGGACGATCTCGCCGTCGCTCGTGCGAGCGTCCCGGCGGGAGTCGTGCAGGAGCATCAACGCCAGCAATGCCAGCACTTCCGGCTCGTCGGGCATCAAGGTGACGAGCATCCTGGTCAGCCGGATCGCCTCGGCCGCGAGGTCGGCGCGGCCGTCGCCATAGCCCTGGTTGAAGATCAGGTACAGCACCGCGAGCACGGTGTTCAGCCTGGCCGGCAGGTCGTGGTCGGGTGGCAGGGCGAACGGGATCCCGGCCACCTTGATCTTGGTGCGAGCCCTGGTCAGCCGCCGTTTCATGGTCTCGTCGGGCACCAGGAACGCCCGCGCGATCTCGCCTGCGTCCAGCCCGCCCAGCGAGCGCAGGGTCAGCGCGACCTGGGCCTCGGCGGCCAGCGCCGGGTGACAGCACATGAACACGAGCTCCAGGCGTTCGTCCGGGAAGCTGGTCGGCACGATCTCGGCCGGTTCGGGCATGGGCAGCGCCTTCGTCTTCTCGGCCAGGGTGCGCTCCCGGCGGATCCGGTCGATCGCGCGGTTGCGGCCGGTCACCACCAGCCACCCGCCCGGGTTGTCCGGCATGCCGTCGCGCGGCCACCGTTCCGCGGCGAGCGCGAACGCCTCCTGCGCGGCCTCCTCGGCGAGGTCGAAGTCGCCG
>CBIMJO010000995.1:0-4480 GCA_966244135.1 uncultured Actinocrispum sp.
CGACCGGCCGAGCGGCAGGCCGACAACCGTCTCGGCCATGACTCCCTGCCGCCGCAACGACTCTGCCAGTTTGGCCACCCGGTCGCCAAGTTCCCGGTAGGTGATCTCCTCGCCGTCGCAGCTCAACGCGATCCGGTCGGCGTGGTCGGCGTACGACTGCTCGATCAGCTCCGGCACGGATGTCGTATAGGGATTGTCCGCCGAGCCGCTGAGATCCGTGAGCACAGCGTGATCGTCGGCCGTCAGCAGTAACAATGTGGACAGTCGGGCGTCGGGTGCGGCGGCGATGCCTCGGAGCAGAGTCGTGAACCGGTCGGCCAACGCGGCGATGGTGATGGCGTCGAACAGGTCACTGTCGTAGCCGAACACCGCCGAGAGATGGTCGGGCTCGCGCCAGGTTTCCAGGGTGAGGTCGAACTTCGCCTGGCGATAGCCATCCTCGAAGAACCGCATCTCCAGGTCGCCCAGCCGGTCGCGAGGCGTGTCCTGGCTGTGCAGGATGATCATCGCCTGGAACACGGGCGAGCGGGTCAGGTCACGATCGAGTCCCAGGTCCTCGAACGGGATGTCCTTGTGGGCGAGGGCGTCCAGCACATCGCGCTGAGTCTGCCGCAGTAGCTCGCTGAACGGCACATCCTCGGCGAGATCACCCCGCAACACCACCGTGCTGCTCAGGTAGCCGACCATCGACTCCAGCTCGACGCGGTCCCGCCCGGCGACAGGAGTGCCGACCAGTACGTCGGTCTGGCCGGTATGCCGTGACAACAGCACCTGGTAAGCCGCCGCCAGGACCGTGAAGAGCGTGGCGCCTTGGTGTTCGAGCGCCCTCACTACATCGTCGGGCACTGTGAAGGTGTGGAACGCGCCGGCCCGGCGGGACAGAGCCTGTCGAGGCCGATCGGTGGGCAGGTCCAGGACCGGCGGATCCGCGAGCCTCGCCCGCCAGTAGTCCACTGAGGACTCTTCGCCGGGGAGGTCACCGAACTGGATGGGAAGCGGTGGCAACGGTTTCGCGGAGTACAGCGCGCACAGGTCATCGAGGAGCACACCGAGGGACCAGCCGTCGGCAATGATGTGGTGCAGGGTCACACACAGAACGTGATCATCGTCCGCCAACCGCATCAGCAGGACCCGCTGCGGCGGGGTGGCCAGATCGAAAGCGGCGTTGGTGCGTTCGGCCGCCCGCTGCCGCGCTTCGTCTTCGCTTGAGACGTCGAGGAATTCGACTACCGGACCGGCTGGGAACAGCGTGGGCTTCGGGCGGCCGCCGTGGTCCGGGAAGCCGGTGCGCAGCGTCTCGTGCCGACGCACCAAGGCCGTGAAGGCACTCTGAAAGGCGGTCCGGTCCAAGCGCCCGCCGAGCCTGCGGACGATGAACATCGTGTACGACGCGTCATCCGGGTCGAGTCGTTGCAGGAACCACAATCGTTCCTGGGCCCGGGACATCGCCGGTGGGGCACCGACCTGCCGCGGCCGCAACGCGATGGCCGTTCCCGCGACCGTCGCCAGCTCCGCCACAGAGCGGCGCATGAACAATTCCCGGACCGGCAGACCAAGCCGGGCCGTCACCTTGACAGCCAACAGGGAATGTCCGCCGAGCGCGAAGAAATCGTCGTCGACACCGATCTCGGCCAGACCCAGGACCTTGGCGAAGATCTCCGCAACGCGCTGTTCGGCCGGAGTACACGGCGGACCACCGCTCAAGGTGACCTCGCGACTCGGCGTGGGCAACGCGGCCCGGTCGAGCTTGCCGTTCGGCGTCAACGGAAGGGCCGCCAGTGTCATGACCTGAGCCGGGATCATGTACGCGGGCAGTTTGGCTGCGGCCAAGTCGAGCAATCCGTCGGGATTCCCGGTGGTGTAGGCGATGATCCGATCGTCGCGAACCGCTACGGCGACCCGGCCCTCGCCGGACAACACGGCTTCGATCTCACCGAGTTCGATCCGGTGTCCACGCAACTTGATCTGCCCGTCGGATCGGCCAAGGAACTCCAGGGTCCCGTCCGGCAGCCAACGCGCCAGATCTCCGGTCCGGTAGCGACCGTGCTGGAACCGTTGCGCGGTCTCGTCGGGCCGGTTGTGGTACCCGCTCGCCACACCGGCGCCGCCGATCACCAGCTCGCCAGGGACACCGATCGGCGCGGGTTCGTCCCCGTGCAGGACATGGACCTGCGTATTCAGGATCGGGCGGCCGATGGACACACTGTCCGGTTCGGACAGTACCTCCCACGCGGTGGACCAGATCGTGGTCTCAGTCGGCCCGTACATGTTGACCAGTCGCGTAACCCGGCGGCGAAGCTCACGAGCCAGCGGCAACGGCAGCGCCTCGCCGCCGACCAGCGCCGTCAACCCTGCCCCAGCACCGGCCGCCAGCAGCATGCTCCACCCGGACGGCGTCGCCTGGACGTGCGTGACACCCTCCGACTCGATCAACCGAGCCAGGGCTGCGCCGTCGCGGGCGGTCTCCCAGTCGGCCACAACCACGCGTCCGCCGCTGATCAACGGCAGGTACAGCTCCAACCCCGAGATGTCGAACGAAAGCGACGTCGACGCCAGCCACACCCCGGGTGAGAACATCCGCTGCATCGCGGTCAGGAAGTTGGTGAGAGCCGAATGCGGGACCAGGACGCCTTTCGGCCGGCCGGTGGAGCCGGACGTGTAGAGCAGGTAGGCGTGGTGACCGCGTTTCGGCGTCCCCGGAGGCCCTTCGGGCAGCAACGGAAGGGCGCGGACACCGGGCAGCAGGGAGTGCAGTTCCGGATCGGCGAGGACGACCCGGGCACCGGAGTCGGCGAGCATGAACGCGATGCGGTCGGCCGGGTAGTCCGGATCGAGCGGAAGGTACGTCGCCCCCGCGCGGAGCACTCCCAGCAACGAGGACACCATGTCCGCGCTGCGCGACGCGAACACGCCCACCACATCGCCCGGCCCGATGCCGTCGGCCTGCAATCGTCCGGCGACCCTGTCGGCGTGGCCGAGCAGCTCGCGGTAGGTCCACGAGACGGAACCGCACACCACAGCGACCTCGTCGGACGCCTGCACCAGTTCGTCCACAGTGACATCGGGAACAGGCCCAGCCGTGTCGTTCCACGTGTTGAGAAGGGTACGTTCGTTGTCGGGGAGCAGGGGCAGTGCCGTGATGGGGGTGTCGGGTGCGGCGACGATCGCGTCCAGCAGCACCTCGAACCGCGCGACCAGTCTGGCCATGGTGTCGTGGTCGAAGAGCTGGGTGCTGTAGATCAACGAGCCCAGCATGCCTTCCGGCCGAGGCCACAGGTCCAGCGTCAGATCGCCCTTGGCACGTAACGAGCCTGGGTGGAACGGCTCGGACACCAGCCCGGCGAACTCCTCCTGCTCACCGTACGCGGCCGCGGTAGTGTGCAAGGTCAGCAGGGTCTGAAACAGCGGGGTCCGGCTCAGGTCCCGGTCAATGTCCAAACGGGACAGCACCAGCTCGACCGGCACTTCCCGATGCCGGAACGCCTCCAGGACGGTAGCCCGGGTTCGGCGCAGCAGCTCGGTGAACGACGGGTTCCCGGCCAGGTCACCGCGCAGCACCAACGTCGACGCGAACAGCCCGATGACGGGCTCGGAGTCCGGATCGTCCCGGCCGGCCGAAGGCGACCCGACCACGATGTCGTCCTGTCCACTGTGCCGGGCGAGCAACAACTGGTATGCGGCCAGGAGAACCATGAACAGCGTGCACCGCTCACGCCGGGCCAGGGCGGTGAGCGCCTGACCGAGATCCGGGCGGAGCCGGAACAGAACCTCGCCGCCGTGGCTGTCTCGTCGAGGGTTGCGCGGGCGATCGGTGGGTAGATCCAGTACAGGCGCTCCAGCGAGTCGGCCAACCCAGTAGTCGACGTCCACATCGGACAATTCAGTTCCGGTGAACGTCAATGCGGGCAGCGACACGGGCCTGTGGTCGCGCCGGGCGGCGTAGCAT
This sequence comes from uncultured Actinocrispum sp., assembly GCA_966244135.1. Taxonomy (GTDB): domain Bacteria; phylum Actinomycetota; class Actinomycetes; order Mycobacteriales; family Pseudonocardiaceae; genus Kibdelosporangium. The sequence goes on from CBIMJO010000995.1 coordinate 3,947, forward strand.
TCGGCCAGGTCGGACGCCAGCACGCCCAGGGACCAGCCGTCCCCGATGAGGTGGTGCATGACCAGGCACAACACGTGATCCTCGGTGTCGAGCCGGATCAGCGTGAGGCGGAGCGGGGGAGCGGTGGCCGGGTCGAACGAGCTGCCCGTGCGTTCGGCGACCAGTTGCGACGCCTCAGCTTCCGAAGCCGCGCTGAGTTGTTCCAGGTCGACCGTGCCGGGCTCGACGACAGCGGTGGGTTCGCCGTCGGACTCGGGAAATCGGGTGCGCAGGCTGGCATGGCGGAGCTGGACGTCGGTCAGCGCCTCGGTGAGTGCGTGCACATCCAGTGGTCCACGCAACCGTCGCACAGTGAAAATGTTGTACGTAGTGTCGTCCGGGTCCAGTTGATGCAGGAACCACAGGCGTTCCTGGGCCGGGGACAAGCCGGTCATGGCAGCAGGTCACGGACGGCGGCGGCGACCCCGAGCACGGTCGGATCGTCCAGGAACACGTCGAAGTCCACCTCGACGCCGAGGCGCTTGCGGATCCGGT
>CBIMJO010000996.1:0-4465 GCA_966244135.1 uncultured Actinocrispum sp.
GTGAACGTCAACGGCGGGGCCGTCACCCAGCTCACCAACAACACCAAGGTCGACATCGTCAACATCATGACGTTCGACTACTGGGACGGCCAACAACACGACATGACCGCGGACACCATCACGGCCGCACAGGGTCTGGTCGACGCACTGCACGTATTGTATCCACAAAGGACACAGCGGCAGCTCTGGGGCATGGTCGGCATCACCGAGATGATCGGCATGGACGATTACGGGTGCTGCGGCGAAACAGGTCCGCCCGAGATCTTCACCCCGGTGGATGCCGCCAAGGTGACGGCCTGGGCCTGGTACAAGGGGATTGCCGAACTGTCGTTCTGGGCCTTGGGGCGGGACAACGGAAACTGCCCGGGCCAGCACAGCGGCGACTGCTCAGGCGTCGAACAGACCCAGTACCAGTACTCCCACACGATGTCCCTGTTCACCCACAACTGGTGATCCGCGCCTGGGCCACGGGACGCGCCGCCACCCGTGGCCCAGCCGGGAATCAGAAGCCCGGACAGAGATACTTCCGCACGACATCGAGAACCCGGCCCGACTTCTCAGCGCCGTACCCGTCCGGGTGGGAGGCGGAACTGAACCGCTGCTGGGTGAGTTTCACCAGCCGTGCACGGTCATCCGGCCAGCTCTTGACGCTCGAGCACTGGTTCCGGCCCCGGTCCACGGCCTTGCCCCGCTCCTTGTTCCGCACGAGATCGGGTTCGATCTCGCCCAGCGCCGCCAGGTAGGCCGCCTCGGTGGCGGCATCGGGACGCGGTGGAATACCGGCGTTCTCTTCAGCCGCGCGCATGTCAGACGGGCTGATCGAGGCGATCGTAGGCGCTGGAACGCTGACCACCTCAGCCGTTTGTGTCGTGGTTCCGCACGCGACTGTCAGCATCGCGGCCGCTGCGCTGACCCAGATCTTCGCCATGCCCGAGGCATCGTTCACCGTATGCGTGCGTGCTACGTCAAACCTGCAGATTCCCCCGACCGTGTCACGTGGCCGACTGGTCCTGACGGCTTGCGGCGAGGTGTTCTGTCAGTATGGGTGGGTGGAGTCGACGCGGGTGGATCGGTGGTTGTGGGCCGTTCGGCTGACGAAGACGAGGTCGGATGCGGCCGCGGCGTGCCGGGGCGGGCATGTGCGGGTGAACGACCGGCCGGCGAAGGCCGCGACCTCGGTGACTCCGGGTGACATGGTGCGGGCGAGGGTCAACGGGATCACCAAGACCGTCGAGGTCGTCCGGGTGATCCAGAAGCGGGTCGGTGCCGCCGACGCGGTCACCTGCTTCATCGACAAGACGCCGAAGCCGCCGCCTGAGTCGGCTGCCGCCATCCCGGTGGCCATGCGCGACCGCGGCGCGGGCCGCCCCACCAAGCGGGACCGCCGCGTGCTCGACAAGTTCCGCGCCGGGTCCTGATATATGCGTATGTAAGCTAACGATCGTGCCGAGAGGACCTGGCGGGGTCAACGTCCGCGCCGCTGTCGCCGTCCTGGCGTTCTCCGGGATCCTGAGCGCGCTGATGCAGACCATTGTCATCCCGTTGGTCGGCGACCTGCCGCGGCTGCTGGACACCACCCCGGACAACGCGTCGTGGGTGATCACGGCGACGCTGCTGGCGGCCGCGGTCACCACCCCGATCAGCGGCCGGCTCGGCGACATGTTCGGCAAACGCCGGATCCTGGTGCTGTGCATCGTGTTGCTGATCGCCGGTTCGGTGGTGTGCGCGCTCACCGCGTCGCTGCCGGTCGTGATCGTCGGGCGAGCCCTTCAAGGCGCCGCGACCAGCGTGATCCCGCGGGGGATCAGCATCCTGCGCGACGAGCTGCCGCCCGACCGGGTGGCCAGCGCGATCGCGCTGATCAGCGCCACGCTCGGTGTCGGCGCGTCGGTCGGCCTGCCGCTGTCCGCGCTGGTGGCGCAGAACTTCGACTGGCACATCATGTTCTGGTTCGCCGCGCTGATCGGCGCGGTGGCGCTCGTGCTGGTCCTCGTCGTGGTGCCGGAGTCGCCGGTGCGCAGTCCCGGCCGGTTCGACGTGGTCGGCGCCATCGGCTTGACCGTCGGCCTGGTGTCCCTGTTGCTCGCGCTCACCAAGGGTGCGTCGTGGGGCTGGGGCAGCGGCCGGGTGGTCACGCTGCTGGCTGTCGCGGTCGTCGTGCTGGTGACGTGGGTTTGGTTCGAGACCCGGGTGGCCGAACCGATGGTGGACATCCGCGTGACGGCGTCGCGGCCGGTGCTGCTGACCAACCTGGCGTCGATCATGACCGGCTTCGCGATGTACGCGATCGCGCTGGTCCTCCCCCAGCTGCTGCAGCTGCCCAGGTCGACCGGCTTCGGGCTCGGCCAGTCCATGGTCGTCGCGGGCCTGGTGCTGGCGCCGTCGGGGCTGGTGATGATGTTCCTGTCCCCGGTCGCCGCACGGATCACCAACAACTACGGCCCACGCACCACCTTGTTGTCCGGCCTGGTGATCATCATGGTCAGCTACCTGGCCGGGATCGTCCTGATGACCCAGATCTGGCAGCTCGTGATCATCTCGTGCGTCAACGGCGCCGGGGTCGGGCTGGCGTTCGCCTCGCTGCCCGCGTTGATCATGCGGGTGGTGCCGGTGCACGAGACCGGTGTGGCCAACGGCCTCAACGCGTTGATGCGGTCCGTCGGCACCTCGCTGGCCAGCGCGACCATGTCGCTCGTGCTGACCAGCCTGTCGCTGCCCGCCTTCCGGCTGGCGTTCGGCATCGGCGCGGGCGCTGCTGTGGCCGCGATGGCCCTCGCGGTGTTCATCCCGGCCCGCGCCCGCACCGAACTGCCCGAACCGGTCAGTTCGACTTCCAGGTGATCTCGGTCTTCTTCAGGTCCACGTAGAACGAGAACTCCACGTCGGCCGCGTTCTGCCCGGGCGGGGCCACGTAGACGTTGCAGTCGTTGTAGGACTCGCCGACCGCGAGCGTCTCCGGCACATCGCCCTGGCACAGCTTGAAATCGCCGATCAGGTTGAGCTTGCCCAGCTCGTCACCGGCCGCGTTGTGCACCTCGACCAGGCCGAAGATGCCGCCCGGCTTCATCGGCTTGGGCCCGGCGTTCTTGAACGACATGGTGACGTAGTACGGCTCGCTCGTCTTGGTCTGCGCGTCCAGGTTGAAGTTCTTCATGTCGCTGATCGAGCCTTTTTTGACCGAGACGTTCGTGACCGTGAGCTTGGTCGTCTCCTTGCTCCCGCTGTCGGTCTCGTAGTTGACCGTCGCGGGCTGGCCGACCGACAGCTTGGTCCCCGACTTGGTCAGCTCACCGCCGTCGCCGGCCGGAACCGCGGCGGAACTGGCTGCGGCGCTTGACTTCCCGGTCGACGGCGCGGCAGCGGAGGACGCCGGGGAGGTGGGGCCTCCGGCGGCCTGACCGGACACAGTGGACTGACACGCGGCGAGCGCGAGCGCGCCGGCCCCCACCAACGAAATGATCTTCCAGCGACCCATGGGTGCACCATATGGTGGCGAAGGGCCGTTACAGATTGTCCGAAAGGGCAGACTTTAGGCAGACCCGTCCGGCCCCTGGCGATGAAGCGCCTGCAATTGCCAAAGCGGGCGGACTGACGTCATCCAACCGTGATCCGCAGACTACGGCCAGGGCCACTCCACCGGCACCCTCCTGGCACAGATCGGTCCCGCCAGGCGGCGCGAACGCCTGACGGGGCCGATGATCTACGGCTGAGATCTACAGCCGGATGGACTTCTTGTTCATGAACTCCTCGATGCCGGCCGCGCCGAGCTCGCGGCCCATGCCGGACCGCTTGATCCCGCCGAACGGCAGGTCGGCCTGCGAGCCGCCGGCCCGGTTGAGGTAGACCATGCCCGCCTCGAGCTGCTCGGCGACCCGGCGGTTGCGCTCCGGGTCGGTGCCCCAGACGCTGGCACCCAGGCCGAACGGCGAGTCGTTGGCGATGGCGATCGCCTCCTCCTCGTCCCTGGCCCGGAACACCAGCACGACCGGGCCGAAGATCTCCTCGTAGTAGGCGTTCATGTCCGGGGTCACGTCGGTCAGCACCGTCGCCTCGAGGTACGCGCCCGGGCCGATCCGGTTGCCGCCCGCGCGCAGCGTGGCGCCCTGCTGGACGGCGGTCTCGACCTGGCCGTGCACCTCGTCGGCGGCCGCGATCGACGCCAGCGGCGGCAGCGTCGTCGTCGGGTCCGCCGGGTCGCCCGCGACGAAGTAGTCCGCCACGTGCCTGCTCAGCTTCTCGACGAAGTCCTCGTACAGCTCGTCCAGCACGATCATCCGCTTGGGAGCGTTGCAGGACTGGCCGCAGTTGCGCATCCGGGCGGTGGCGGTCTGCCGGACCGTCTGGTCCAGGTCGGCCGAGTCGAGCACGATCAGCGGGTCGGCCCCGCCCCGCCCCAGCACGGTCCGCTTGAGGTTGCTGCACGCGTCGGCGGCCACCGAGATGCCCGCCTGCTCACTGCCGGTCA
>CBIMJO010000997.1:0-4464 GCA_966244135.1 uncultured Actinocrispum sp.
CCCTCCCGCATCGATCTCAGCCGGCCCTCCTCCGCCTGCGCGGCGGTCAGGCCCGGCTGGGTGAGCAGCTGCTTGACGGCGACTGTGCGATGCAGCCGTTCGTCCAGTGCCTGCCACACGACGCCCATGGCACCGCTGCCGATGCGCTGCACCAGTCGGTATCGACCCGCCACCAGGCGGTGTTCGTCGGAGGGCAACGCCTAACTCCCGTGCGGCTGGATAACTCGGTTATCAGTATGTCGTTTGAGATCGCGTCCAGGTTGCCCTGGGCTACGGCTAGTTCGTAGTCGTGGTGGTCGTGGTGGTCGTCGACGACGACGTGGGCACCGACGGCTTTGACTGCGTGGTCGTCGTGGTCGTTGTAGTCGTTGTCGTCGTAGTGGTCTTACTCGACGTGGACTTCGGCGGCGGCTTCGTGGTCGAGGTCGTCGTCTCGGTCGTCGGATCCGGGGTCGTGTACGTCGGCTGCTGGCTGGTCGTGGTCTGGCTGCTGTTGACCGGCGACGGGCCGTTGTTCTCGTTCTTGCCCGGCCGGGCCGCGATCAGGTAGCCGCTGATCGCGATCACCAGCGCCAGCGCGACCCCGCCGATGATCAGCGGGCGCTTCGACGAGGTGGGCGGCGGCGCCGCGGCCGGCCGGACGCCGGTCCGCGAACCAGGCCCCGCCGCGGGCCGGACGCCCGTGCGGGAGTTCGCCGACGCCGGGCGGACCGCCGGGCGCGACCGCTGCGAACCAGGGTTGATCGCCCTGGTCCGCGGGTCGGTGCCGGGTCCGGCGGCGAACAGCGTCCTGGTCTCGGGCACCTCCGGGTGATCGCCCCGTGCCACCGCGGCCAGCATGTCGCGGGCCTGCGCGGCGGTCGGGCGCTCCTCGGCCTCGGTCGCGAGTAACGAGATCAGCACCGGGGCCAGCGGCCCCGCGTAGCGCGGCGGGTTGATCTTGCCCGCGGCCACCGCGTGCAGCAGGCCCAGAGTGTTCTCGCTGAGACCGAACGGCGGCTCGCCCTCGACCGCGGCGTAGAGCGTGGAGCCCAGGGAGAACACGTCCGTGGGCGGGGTCGGGTCCTTGCCGTAGGCGACCTCGGGTGCCAGGTAGGCGGGGGTGCCCGCGATCAGGCCGGTCTTGGTGACCGTGACGTCGTCGTTGGCCCGGGAGATGCCGAAGTCGGTGAGCTTCACCGCGCCGTTGTCGGCCAGCAGGATGTTGCCCGGCTTGATGTCCCGGTGCACGATCCCGGCGGTGTGCGCGGCGGCCAGGGCAGCGGCGATCTGCGCGCCGATCGCGGCGACCTCCTGCGGCGCCAGCGCCCCGCGCTCCTTCATCGCCGCGGCCAGGCTCTGGCTCGGCACGTACTCCATCACGAGCCACGGGGCGTCGTCCTCGTCGACGACGTCGAACACCGTGACGGCGTTCGGGTGGTGCAGCTTCGCGGCGATCCTGCCCTCGCGCTGGGTGCGTTCCAGTGCCTTGTCGATCTCGTCGGCGGACAGGCCCGACTGCAGCAGCACCTGCTTGACGGCGACGACCCGGTTCAGCCGCTCGTCGCGCGCCTGCCAGACCACCCCCATCGCGCCGGTGCCGATGCGGTGCAGTAGCCGGTAGCGACCGGCGACCAGTCGGCCTTCGTCGCTCACGACACCTCCTTGCCCGCGAACAGCTCGCCGGCGATCTTCCCAGACAGGCTGACTCCCCGTTGCGCCCCGGATGCGGGCAACGGGCCTCCAGGCTATGCGCTCACTCTTCGCGCCCGGCCAGAAGACCGTTACCTGGATACGAAGCACACCGAGGTCATGTAGCGCCCTGGTCGCGAGATGAGACCAACGCCACATGGGCCCGATCGCTCGAGCGCGCCCAGCTTAGCCCGAACGGGGGGAGCGGTGGTGACGCGAGGTACCCATTCCGCCCAAGTCACCCCCACGTCGGGTGACAGGAACACCGATCCGGATGACCACACTTCAGTCTCACCCCCGGTCCCGCGCCCTGGCTTCGCCGCGCCCACCATTCCCGCCCCACCCTCGGTCGCCCGCCCTGGCTTGGCCGCACCGACCATTCCGCCTCACCTCGGTCGCGCGCCTGGTTTGGCCGCGCCGGTCATTTCCGGTCCGCAACACGCCCAGCCTCGCCCCCGCTGGAACGCAAGAAACGCTGGTGTAGCGAGGCTGGCCGCGTGGTGCGGGCCGGAAATGACCGGCTCCCGACGGCCAAACCCGTCCGAGCGAAGCGAGGACCAATAATGTGGTGAAGGCCACCCGGTTCGTATCCGGATGGCCTCCACCAGGGGAGAAGCTCAGCTCTGCTGCGCGGAGATGATCTCGGCGCCGGTGATGCGCTGCGGCATGGTCTCGGTCAGCCGCAGCAGCTGCTGGACCCGCGCGGTCCCGCCGTTGGGCAGGACCATGGACACGACGGCGAGCAGGCTGCCGTCGGCGCGCTGCTGGACGTCCAGCACCTTGATGCCGCGGATCTGCGACCAGGAGTTGACGAAGTGCGACAGGTCGCTGGTGCGCAGCACGCTGTCCAGCAGCCCGAGCGCCTGGCTCGGCTGGCTGGCCAGCAGGTCGTAGTAGCGGCGGACCAGGTCGGCGTTCACCGGCTCCTGGTTCACCTGGTGGCCGGTGACCGGCCGTTTGGGCTCGGGCTGGCCGGCCGACCGGCCGGAGCCGGGGCTGTCGACCGACGCGGCGGCCGAGCCGGTGTTCGGGGCGGGCAGCTCGGTGGTCACCGTTCGCTCGGGACCGGTGGCCGTGCCCAGCGTGAAGAGGTTCGGCAGCATGGCCTGCTCATCGGTCATCTCGATGGCGGGCCGGGCGCCGGCCTCGGTCGCGGCCTGGCGTTTGGTGGTGATGATCGAGGCCGCGGCGACGGACGCGCAGAGCACTGCGGCCGCCACACCCAGGCCGGCCAGCTTGGCCAGCTGCTTGGTGCGGGCGGGCGTGCGCCGGTGCGTGTTGGGAGCCGGATCCTGGCGTGACGGCTCCGGCTCGCGCATGACCATTTCCTCGGTCTGCGGCTCGTCGTCACGGGAGGGCAGGCGAACCGGGGTCGGCCGGTTCTTGATCAGCTCCGCAACGGTGATCGACCCGGCTCGGATGTGCCGGCGACCAGACGTCGGACGCTCCACTGGTAGTACTTCCTCGCTTGTGTGTCAGCTGCGCTTGCTCTCGAGTACCCGGTGACCGGTGCTTCACCCGTTCGGGTTGAGTAGCGGCGCAGCCTGTAGCTCGATCGGGCCAGCGGTAACCGCTGGCACACTCCGTATCGGCTCGTTCGGCCCAATACTTAATGGGTAACTTCAGAACTGATCTTCGGGTTGCTGCCGGATGTGAATCTCAGCTTCCTGACCTCGGTGATCGTGGACCCGTCGGCCTTGGTGATCTTCACCTCACTGACGGTCGTCCCCTGGTTGGGGTCGATGCTCATCCGCCGCACCTGGACCGACCGGATGCCGGCGTACCGGCGCTTGAAGGCGTCCTCACCCTGCAGGTACATGTCCCCGGTGGTCATCTTGTACGCCGCCGACGGGTTGGCGGTGACCTGCTTGTAGTAGGCCTCGGTGCGGTCGCCGATCTCCTTCGGGTCGTTCAACGCGAACACCCGTGGCGGGGTGGTCTCCCGGACCGGCGGCGGCGCGGGAGTCTCGGTGGGAGGACTTTCACTCGATGGTGTGATTGGAGTCACAGTCGTGGTGCCGGTGGTGGCCGGCCGATGCGGCGGGCTCGACATCAGGCTGGACCGCTGCTGCTGATCCGGCGGGCGCTTGCTGGACGTCGGCTTGGGCGTGCTGCTGACACCGGTCTCCGACGGGGTCTCGAGCAGCAGCGGCATGCTGGGGAACCCGGGCAGGGCGTCGATACCGCCGGGGTTGCGCGACCGGCCCATCAGCGTGGACGCGGCGAAGATCAGGCCGAACACCACCAGCATCGAGGCGCCCACGGCGAACCAGGCGGCCCGCCGCCAGCTGCGCGGCGGCGTGACACTCGCGGGAATGCTGCCCAGGTCGAACTTGCGCAGACCAGGCACGGTGATCTCGGCCGGGACCTCGGGCTCCAGGCGGGCGTGAGCGGGTGCGTGCAGGTGCTGCACCTCAGGCGTCCACGTGCCGGTCCCATGCCGGTGACGTCCGTGTTCCGGCTCCTGCTCCCCGCTGGTCATACTCCTGTGACCCTTCTCACTGCCTGTCATGACGTGATCACTGAAGATCACATCCAGGCGGCCGCCGGTCCGGCGTGACCGGCGCTGGCTCGGGTACTCAGTCCCGGAAGCCTAAGCGCTGCCGGTTCGTGAAGAACCGCAGGTAGGGCCACAAATTCGACGTCACACAACCAGGTGAAAGAGCTTGACAGTGCCTATGGTCCTCGCTCCGCTCGGACAGGGCTTGGCCGCGCCGGTCATTTCCGGCCCGCACCACGCGGCCAGCCACGCTACGCCCGCGTTTCTTGCGGTCCAGCGGGGGCGCGGCTGGG
>CBIMJO010000998.1:0-4460 GCA_966244135.1 uncultured Actinocrispum sp.
GAGTCCAACGGCGGTGACATCCGGACCAAGCAGAAGTTCGGCGACTTCCGGATGCACGTCGAGTGGTACGAGCCCAACTACCCACCGGACGTGACCGGGCAAGCGCGTGGCAACAGTGGTGTCTACCTGCAGGAACGGTACGAACTACAGGTGCTTGACTCCTTCGGGGACACCACGCTCGCCAACGATGAGGCCGGGTCCATCTACTCGAAGAAGGCTCCCGACCGCAACATGGCCACGGCACCACTGACGTGGCAGACCTACGACATCACCTTCCGCGCTGCCCGTTATGACGCCGCCGGCGTGAAGACGGACAACGCACGGGTGACCGTGGTGTGGAACGGAACCATGGTGCACAACGACGCGGAGATCAACGGGCCCACCGGCGACAGCATCCCGGAGGACGTCTCACCGGGCCCGATCCGCCTGCAGGATCACGGCGATCCCGGCGAGAACCCGCGGTTCCGCAACATCTGGATCGAGCCCATCGCTTGATCCGCCGGGCGCTGCGAGAGTTCTCCCGGCTCTCGCAGCGCCCAGGCCGTGTTTCAGGTGTCCCGATCGCGATAGCCGGGCCACCTGAAACACGGCCTACCCCTTGAAAGCCGCCCGGTAGCTGTTCGGGCTGGTGCCCACCGTCCTTTTGAAACGGTCACGGAACGCCGTGGGCGAGCCGAAGCCGACTTGTGCCGCAATCCGGTCGACCGGGTGGTCGGTCGCCTCGAGCAGGTACTGCGCCTGGCGAATTCGTGCACGCAGCAACCATTGCAGGGGTGTTGTCCCGGTCTGCTCGCGGAAGCGGCGGTTGAGGGTGCGGGTGCTCATGCCCGCGGTGGCCGCGATGTCCTCCAGGGTCAGGTCTTTCGCCGCGTTGTCCTCCATCCAGGTCAGGACCGGTTCGAGGACCGAGCCACGTGGAGTGGGCGGTTGGTCGTGGACGATGAACTGTGCTTGCCCGCCTTCACGTTCCAGCGGCATCACCGACAGTCTCGCCGCGTCGGCGGCTACCGCCGAGCCGTGGTCGCGGCGGATCATGTGCAGGCACAGGTCCAGTCCCGCGGCCGCTCCGGCCGAGGTGAGGAACTGTCCATTGTCGACGTAGAGCACATCCGGGTCGACGTCGACCTCGGGGTGGCGCTGGGCCAGGAGGTCGGCGGCCATCCAGTGGGTGGTCGCCTTGAGCCCGTCGAGCAGGCCGGTCGCGGCCAGGATGAACGCGCCCGAGCAGATCGAGGCGATCCGGGTGCCGTTGGCCGCGGCTTTCCTGATGGCGTCCAGGGCCTCTTCGGGGATCGGCGCGGTGACGTCCGCACAGCCGGGGAGGATGACCGTGTCGGCTTCGGCCAGTGCTTCCAGGCCCCACTTCGGCTGCAGGGTGAACACCCCAGCGTCCACTGTGGACGCGACACCGGCGACCTTGAGGCGGTAGGGGACGCGGCCGTCAGGCAGGCGGGTGCGGGTGAACGCCTCGATCGGGGTGGCCAGGTCGAACGGGATGACCTGGTCTAGGGAGAGCACGGCCACTGTGTGCATGGCCGCATAGTACGAGCTTGCCATCCGCTTTTACCAGGCACTTCGCATATTTCAGCAGGTCAACGCCATTGGCGAGAATCCGTTGGAGTGTGGCAATCCAGCCAGTTCTGCTCGGTGCCGGTCGGCACTAGCGTCTGCGGCACCGCCAACTCTGAGAGGGCTGATCCGATTGCTTGCGCAGGTCGTGTTGTTCGACGGGTTCGACCCACTGGACGTCATCGCACCCTACGAGGTGCTGGCCGCCGGTGGCGTGCAGGTGGAACTCGTCTCCGCCGAGGGACCGCGGCGGGTACCCGCCGGTTCGAACCTGCTGACGCTGGAGGCCACCGCCCAGCTTGATCCTTCGCGAGCCGACATCGTCGTCATGCCGGGCGCGGCCGGGGATGTGGAGAACGAGATCCCCGCGCTGCTCGCGGCCACTCTCGGCACGCCTTTGCCCGGCCTGCTCAAGGAAGCCCTCGACCGGGACGGGGTTACGGTCGCCACGGTTTGCGGGGGTTCGCTCGTATTGGCTATGGCCGGGCTGATCAACGGCCGGCCCGCCACCACCCATCATCTCGGACTGGAACCGTTGGCGGCCACCGGAGTCGTCGCCATCGACGCCCGCGTAGTGGATGACGGCGACCTCGTCACGGCGTCGAGCGTCACCTCTGGTCTGGACCTCGGGTTGTACCTGCTGGAGCGGGAATTGGGTCCTCGGGTCGCGCATGAGGTGGAAACGTTGTTCCGGCACGAGCGCCGCGGCGTTGTGTGGCGATGACAAAGTTCCTGCTCGCTGTCCATGTCCTGGCCGCCATCATCGCCATCGGGCCGGTCGCCGTCGCCGCCAGTATGTTCCCCGCCGTGGTGCGGCGTGGGGATGTCGCCGTTCTCCGTTCGCTGCATCGAATCTGCCGGGTCTATGCCGCCGTCGGCGTGGCCGTCCCCCTCTTCGGGCTGGCCACCGCGGGTAGCCTCGGCGTCCTGGGCGACACCTGGCTGACCATGTCCATAGCGTTGACCGCCGTCGCGGCCGTGGTGCTCGTCCTGCTCATTCTCCCCCAGCAGCACCGAATCCTCGCCGACGGCGTCGCGGTCGGCCGCCTCACGATGTACACCGGCCTGTTCAACCTGCTGTGGGCCGCCGTCACCGTGCTGATGATCGTCCGCCCTGGATCCACCACAGGCGCATAAAGCCCTTTACCTGCACTGCTCATCACCGGCGTGGTGTGAGAGCGCTTCCGTTGGGGCCGGTCACCCGGTTACCCTCTCTGTGAGAGCGCTCTCGCACCACGCTATGCCCCTGCCATGGAAGGTGATGATCCGTGCTTCGAAGTCAGCAACGCAGCTGGCGCGCCACACTGGTCGCGTTAGCCGTCACGGTCGCGTCCGTGGTCCCGGGTGGTACCGCCCAAGCCGCCGACTACACCCAGAGTGCCACACAGGTGAGTGCCAGCCAGGCCCAGATCTCGTTCACGCCGACCACCCCGGCGCTGTACGTGGACGTCCACTACACGGGCGTGCCCGGCCTCGGTCAGCAGAACGTCCGGATGACCAACAACAACGGGACCTGGCAGCACACCGTCGGCTCGCTGACCACCGGCACGGTCCTGGACTACTGGTTCACCTACGAGAAGAACGGGCCCCAGTTCGACACGCCCCACTTCAGCTACACCCATGGCTCCGGCGCCGGAACGGTCGCCACGCCGATATTCAGCCCACCCGGCGGGGTCTACTCGTCCACACAAACGGTAACGCTGTCCGACAGCACCCCGGGCGCGTCCATCAGGTACACAGTGGACGGATCGATGCCGACCGCGTCGTCCACTTTGTACACCGGGCCGATCTCGGTTCCCAGCACCAGGACCATCAACGCGATCGGCATCGCGTCCGGCCTGACGAACTCCCCGGTGGCCAGCGCCACCTACACGATCGGCACGGCGACCGGCTGCACGACGCAGCCGGATGTGCCCAACTTCGGGCCGAACGTCCGGATCTTCGACCCGGGCATGTCCGCCGGTACCATCCAGGGCCAGCTCGACGCGGACTTCAACGCCCAGAAGGACACCCTGACCGCGCAGTTCGCCGAGCGGCGGGTGGCGCACCTGTTCAAGCCGGGCAGCTACAGCATCAACGACAACGTGGGCTACTACACGTCGGTCGCGGGCCTTGGCCAGAACCCCGGTGACGTCGTCGTCAACGGCCACATCACGGTCGACGCCTTCAACGCCTCGGACGCGGGCAACGCCACGCAGAACTTCTGGCGCTCGGCGGAGAACCTGGCGATCAACCCGGCGGGCGGCAACCGGTGGGCGGTGGCGCAGGCGGCCCCGTTCCGGCGCGTCGACGTGCGCGGCGACCTCCAGCTGTACCCGGCCAGCTTCGGCTGGGCCAGCGGCGGTTACATCGCGGACAGCCGGGTGTCCGGCCTGACCGCGTCGATCTCGCAGCAGCAGTGGTACACGCGGGACACCAACTATGGCCGCTGGGACGGCGGCGTGTGGAACATGGTGTTCTCCGGGACGACCGGCGCTCCGGCGACCACGTTCCCGACCCCGCCCGAGACGACACTCGGCACCACGCCGATCTCGCGGGACGTGCCGTACCTGTACATCGACGGCTCCGGCCGGTACCGGGTGTTCCTGCCTTCCTTGCGTACCAACGCCTCCGGTCCCAGCTGGGGCAGCGGCAGCACGCCGGGCTCGTCGTTGCCGATGAGCCAGTTCTACGTGGTGAAGGCCGGGGACACCGCGGCCACCATCAACGCCGCGCTGACCAGTGGCTGCAACCTGTTCTTCACGCCGGGTGTGTACCACCTGAACCAGACGCTGAACATCACCCGCGCCGGCACGGTCGTGCTCGGCGTCGGCTACCCCACCCTGATCCCGGACAACGGGGTCAACGCCATGCAGGTGTCCGATGTGGATGGTGTGCGGCTGAAGGGCCTG
>CBIMJO010000999.1:0-4459 GCA_966244135.1 uncultured Actinocrispum sp.
GGTACCCCTGTGTGTCTCCTACCTGGTCTCCAGATCCTGCTCGCTCATGGTGTGCCAGCGTCCGGCCACGAAGTGCCCGAGGATGATCTCGCCCGCCGGGCGCCGATGGTGCCGGAGCCGAGGGTGAGCACAAAGTCGGGCACGTCCAGGTGTCGCTTCTGGATCGCCCGCCAGGTCTCGACCAGGGCAGCCACCAGAGCCTCGGCCATCACCGACCCGGACGTCGGGTGTTGCTGCTGTTCATGCTGGTCGGCCTCGCGCGCCTGCCCTCTGGACTGTTGACTCGTCCCCTTGCGGTGGCCGGGCGTGGGCTCCCCCGCCGCCGCAAGGCGTCCCGCGCGGCCGTAGAGGCTCGCTGTCGATGGCGGCCGCTCGCGGCCGTCGCCGAGAGTGATCACGCGGCGACCCTTGACCGTGAGTGAGGCCTGCTACGCCGAGGGCCGACAGGCACCCGCCGTAGGCGGTCGAATGCCAGCAGTGACTGAGCCCACCGGCTGGAGACCACTCAGCTCTGGCTGAGGAACCGGACCGTGTCCGGGTTAACGCCGGGACGGACCTGCCGCTGCACCCTCAGCAGGCTCGCCGGCGCTATAAGCGGCCCTGATCGCGGTCGCCGCTGGGCTGACGCGAACTCAGACTGACGTGCTCCCGTTCACCGAAGCAGTGACGCGCACAAGCGGATGGAAAGCCGGGAGCTGGACGGGCACACCGTGCTCACCCCGCACGTGACGACACCGACGCAACCGCGGTCACACGTGCTTGGCACCCGGCTGCGACGAGGCCGACAGTGGTAACCTTCAAAGGACGGGTCTACACGTTACAGGCGGGCTGGACGGCATGGACGCAGCGGAACTGGCTAACAGCGGCGACCACGCCGCGTTGAACCTGCTCAATACGCGCTGCAGCCCCTGGGGCGAGCCGATCGACCTGCTCGACTCCGGCCAGCACCTGCTCGACTGGCTGGCGAGCACCGAGCTCATCGACCAAGCCGAGCGGTCCTTGCTGAGCCGGACGTTCGCCGCCGGTGAGCTCGACGAGGTCTCCGACCAGGTCCGCATACTCCGGGAGTGGCTGCGAGGCGTCATTGCGTCGTGGGCGGACCCGGCGAAGCCTCCCGGGCTTCCCGCCTCGGTGGCAACGCGGCTGAACGAGATCCTCGCCACCGGCAGCCAGTACCTGCAGCTCGCCACCGACGCGGGGGGCGAGTCCGAGCTGCTGGTCCGCCAGCGCTGGGAGCAGGCCGAACAGCTGCTCACCCTGCCGGCCGCCGCCGCGGCCGAGTTGCTGACCCACGGTGATCGCGAGCTGGTCCGGGTGTGCGACGGCCCGGGATGTGCTCTCTGGTTTTACGACCGCACCCGGTCCCATCACCGCCGGTGGTGTTCCACCGCAGTGTGCGGCAACCGGGACAAGGTCCGTAACCACCGGCAACGAGCCCGCAGGGCAGTCGCCGCGCACTGACCTCCTACCTGGCCGTGGGGTAAGCCGATGCAGCCGGCAGCGCCGGCCTGATATCACAGATCGGCGGCCGCACTATGTATATGACTGATACTGCGCTCAGCGAGTTCAGAGGCGCGCTTGGCCGCCTTGAGGCCAAGGGATACCTGAGTCCGGCCGAAAAGGGACGCGCCGATGAGTTAATTAGTCGCATCAGGGTTGTGTCAGACAACCCGAGCCAGCAATCGCTTGGATTGAAGACCACGAGAAGGGTCGGCGCAACGATAAACTCATCTTCGGGACTGCCGACAATATGGGAATACAAATATTCACGAACGATGAGAGGTTTTTGGAGGGAGCGAAAGTGCAGGGCGTCATTTTTGATGTCATCCTCCATTCGTCCATTAGTATCCTAGGATACTGAATGACAATCGACGAGGTTCTCGAACCAGTGCTTGACATACTTCGGTCTGCGTATCCTGCTGGTTACCTGGAACGCGACTACCTCCCTTTGCTGGTTGTTCTTAGTGAGGGCCTCGGTGAGGAAAACCTGGGTAAGGTGATCGCCGAGTTCGTCGGAGTTGACGAATATATAGCGATTCACGACTCGGTGAACGCTGTCACTGTCAAGCGTCCTGACGCTGCGGAGATTGAAAGGGTTCGCGAACTGCTTGTGCGCAATGGATGGAATCCCGACGATGACTAAGGACTTGCCGGAGAATAACTTGTGCATTTGGTAGATGATCGACCATGATGTGGTATGGCGATTGGCTCAGACACCGTGGAGTTGTTGGCGGCGAAGTTCTCGGTGCTGTTGCCGCATCTGGATGAGCGTCAGCAGCGTCTGTATGTGGCCTCGGAAGCGCGATCGTTGGGCCACGGGGGCATTGCGGCGGTGGTCCGCGCGGCGGGGGTGAGCCGGCAGACGGTGACGGCTGGGGTGGCGGAACTGGAGTCTGGCCAGGCGCCGTTAGGACGGATCCGTCGGGCCGGTGGTGGCCGCAAACGGTTAGCCGATCTGGATCCTGGGCTGCGGCCGGCGCTGTTGGCGTTGGTCGAGCCGGACACGCGTGGGGATCCGATGTCGCCGCTGCGGTGGACGACGAATCCACGCGGAAGCTGGCCGCCGTGCTCACTCGCCAAGGACACCAGGTCTCGGCGGATACGGTCGCGGATCTGTTGCGGGAGGAGGGTTTCAGCCTGCAGGCCAACGCCAAAACCCTGGAGGGTGGTCAGCACCCGGACCGGGATGCCCAGTTCCGCTACCTCAACGAGCAGGTCAAAGATCACCAGGCCACTGGGGATCCGGTCATCAGTGTGGACACCAAGAAAAAGGAACTGGTCGGCGAGTTCAAAAACGCCGGCAGAGAGTGGCAGCCCGCGGGCAAGCCGGTGCGGGTGGGTGTCTACGACTTCGTCGATCCCGTGGTGGGCAAGGCGATCCCGTACGGGATCTATGACCTCGCGGCGAATGCAGGCTGGGTCAACGTCGGCACTGATCATGACACCGCCGCGTTCGCCGTCGAGTCGATCCGCCGCTGGTGGAACGGCCAAGGCCGGCACACCTACCCCCAGGCGACACGGTTGCTGATCACCGCGGATTCCGGTGGCTCCAACGGGTACCGCACCCGAGCCTGGAAGATCGAACTGGCGGCCTTGGCCGCCCAGACCGGACTGACGGTCACCGTGTGCCACCTACCGCCCGGCACAAGTAAATGGAACAAGATCGAGCACCGGCTGTTCTCCCACATCACCATGAACTGGCGAGGCCGTCCATTGACCAGCCACGAGGTCATCGTGCAGACCATCGCCGCAACCACCAGCCGCAGCGGGCTGCGTGTCCACGCCGAGTTAGACACCAGCACCTACCCGACCGGTATCCACATCGGCGACGCAGACATGGCCGCCCTACCCCTTACCCAGCACGCCTTCCACAGCGACTGGAACTACGCCCTGCACCCTGCCCTGGACGGCACCGATCAGGCCGACGATGACGCCGCATCCTCCGGGGAATGGAGCCAAGACAGGCTGTCCGATCCCGCTCTGACGGGAATGTCCCGCCACCAACTGCACGCCCTCACCACCGCCCTGGCCGCGCTCTACGACGCACAACCCGGTGCGGGGCGTGGCAGGCCACCGAAACTGCCTTTCCCTGAACAAGTTCTGGCCACTGTGCTCCACCTCCGGCTCGGTCTGCCCGCGGAGCCTCTCGCCGTGTTGTTCGGCAGCAGTAGAGCCGCAGTGCACCGCACCTTCCACAAGATCCGGCATCTGCTCGATCAGCACGGGACTCCATCCCGCCCGCAGCGTTCCCACCCACCGCGCTGACCTCACTCCAGGCTCGGGTCCTCGAACACAACAACCGCCCCCCACATAAGATCAAATCAGCGAGTTGATTCTCTGCAAGCCCTAAAGCCTGTCCCGTAATGGGCGGCTGATCCGGTAGTGGATCATGGTTAGGTGCGATGGCTGTAGCTGTCGCGGACCGCGTCTGGCTGCTCGGCGAAACCCAGCTCGACGTGGAACCGGTCAAAACTCTGGTTCGCCCACAGGCGGCGAACCTCCGCGCCCAGATCACGCAGAGCCGGGTCGGACCAGTGATTGGTGGCTGTCCGCTCGCCAGACCGGGCGGCTGCCAGTTCGGCCCTGACCTCCTGCCAGCAGCAAGTCCATTCGTCGGCGTCCGCATCGCAAATATTGACGTACGCCAGCACGACGTCCAGCTTTGGCAGTTTCTTCCCGTTCACCACCGCGGCAAGCGCCGAAGGGCTGTACCAGGTTTCGTCAGCCATCTGCCGGTAGGTCAGGCCTTTCTTGTTCCGCAGCGCGCGGAGGTCGTACGCGAAAGACTGCAGCGGCCCCTCGGTGGGATCGATTTCCTTCTCCGGCCGTGCCATCCTCGCCCTCCCCGGCGACGACGATCATTTGCCACTACTTCAGCGTACTCGCCAGCGGTAGGGCCCGTGCGGATTGTCAATGAATTGTCCGCAGAACATACCGAATGGTGGTCGGGCGGCAGCCG
>CBIMJO010001000.1:0-4457 GCA_966244135.1 uncultured Actinocrispum sp.
CCATCCCTGGCACCTGCACCACAACCCGTATGTGGTGCTGAGCATCAATGGGTCGGACGGCCGGATGGACTGGCTGGACGGCAGCGAACCCAGGTATATCTCGGAATACCGCGGCGGAGCAGTGTACCGGCCGGTGTCGCCGGTGCATCGGCTGACGAACATCGGCCAGTCCTTCTACCGCAACCGGCTCGTTGAACTCAAAGACCTCGGCGAGCATCTCGATGAGCCGTATGACATCGGGCCGGGTGGTCGCAGCACCAAGGCCGAGCGGCCGGGCGAACCGTTGCCGGACGGGCGTTTGCCCGTGTTGCTGCACGACCACGTTTCGGTGTGGACGGTCACGGTGGCCGCCGGGAGGACGGTCGAACTGGACCTCGTGGGGCCACACGTGATCGCCGCGATCGACATCGACGAGACCGAACCCGCCGGGGGAGTGCGGTCGCATCCCGGCGGACCGCTCAAGCTCGCCAACGCCGGAGCGGTCGAGCGGACCTGGTTCGTCGTCGCGTTCACCTACTTCAACCTGCTGGGAGAACGGGAATGAACCTCTCCGACCCGGCCCGCTACGGCGGCGAAGGCCCGGACCGTGCCCGTGAGGAGACCGTGCCGGGCCCGGACGGCTCGGTGATGTTCCGGTTCCGGGAGATCCTGCTGCAGACCCAGGACCTGGACTGGGCGGACAAGTCGCTGGCCGGGCTGTCGCACAAGGCGTTGTGGCGCAACGAGGACACCGGCGCGTCGATCTCGCTGGTCCGGTTCACGCAGGGATCTGGTATCCCGTCGCGGCACTCGCACGCCTCGAACCAGTTCATGTTCTGCCTCAAGGGCCGCTACACCTACGTGCCTACCGGCCTCACCCTGACCGAGGGCAGTTTCTACTGGAACCCCAAGGGAAGCCTGCACGGGCCGACCCTGGCCGAGGAGGAGTCCATCCTGCTCGAGGTCTACGACGGCCCGCACTATCCCACCCAGCCCGACTGGTACAGCTCGCCCGACGATGCCCGCTGAGGAGACCCCGTGACCGTCCAGAGCGTCGTCGCTCCCGAACTGGCGCAACCCAATGGACACTTCGCCCACGCCTCCGTGAGGTTTGTTTTCATCTCCGGGATGACCGCGCGCAACGCCGAAGGCGGGATCACCGGCATCGGCGACGTCACCGCGCAGACCCACCAGGTGTGCCGGAACCTCAAAGCCGCCGTCGAAGCCGCAGGCGGAACGCTGGCCGACATCGCGCGCGTGGACGTCTACGTCCGCAACATGGAGGACTTCGACGCCATCCACGAAGTCCGCCGCCAGTACTTCACCGAGCACGCGCCCGCGTCCACCATGGTCGAGGTCTCGAAGTTCGTGAAGAAGGACTACCTGATCGAGATCAACGCGATCGCGGCGATCGGCGGACAGCAGTGAGGCTGGCCGCGGTCGATCTCGGTGAGGCGTGGGCGATCGGTGTCGTGGACGGGGATTCGGTGCGTGTGGCGCCGCCGGGCCTCGGCACCGTCGATGACGTCATCCGCGGCACGGTCGAGATCGCGCAGGTGGCGGCGGCCGTGCGCGAGCCGCGATCGCTTGCCGAAGTCCGTCTCGGGCCGCCGATCCAGCGGTTCAACCGGGACATCCTCTGTACTGGCTGGAACTATCTCGACCACTTCTACGAGTCCGCCGGCAAAAGGGAGGGCCAAGACCCGGATTCGCTGCCCGGGCACCCGACGTTCTTCACCAAGGGCCCGGACACGGTCATCGGCCCGGCCGACGACATCGCGTTCGACCCCGAGCTGTCCAAGAAGTGGGACTACGAGGCCGAACTCGCGTTGGTCATCGGCCGCGCCGGGCGTTCGATCCCGGAAGAACGCGCGCTGGAGCACGTTTTCGGCTACTTCGTGGCCAACGACGTCTCCCAGCGGGACCTGCAACGCGCGCACGGCGGCCAATGGCTCAAAGGCAAGAGCATCGACAAGACCATGCCGCTCGGCCCCTGGATCACCACCGCCGACGAGATCGACCCCACCGGGCTGCGTATCCAGTGCGAGGTCAACGGTGTCCTCCTGCAGGACGCTGCCACGGCCGAGATGGCGTTCGGCATCCCCAGGATCATCGCCGAACTGAGCCGGGGCATGACCCTGCGACCCGGCGACGTGATCCTCACCGGCACCCCGAGCGGCATCGGCAACGCCCGCGAACCCCAGGTCTTCCTGGGCGACGGCGATGTCGTCGTGACCCGCGTGAGCGGCCTGGGAACCCTGCGCAACCGGGTCGTCCGAACTCGACTCACCTGAACGGCCACTTCGCGCCGTATGCTGACGAAGGGGGTTAGCGAAGGAGCGGTGATGGGCGTTGTCGACGACCTTGATCGCCCCCTGGCCGCCTACGAGGTCGTCGACACCCACGATGTCGAAGAGGCCCGCGTCGTCGGCGGCCGCGTTTTCCGCGACCACCAGCTGATTCCGCAGCAGGACGGGACGACGTTCCGGGCATTGCTGCGGTCCACTGTGGTCGGCGGGATGACCCTGACCTACGTCGACTACAGCGCCGGCGTCCGCATCGTCACCACCCAGCCCAGCAGCGGTTTCCTCGTGCACATCCCGCTGACCGGCCGGGCGGCCATCACCTGCGGCCGCGACGAGGTGTCCTCGGACCCGGCGACCGCCGCCGTGGTGGACCCCGCCGACCGGCTGGAGATGACCTGGTCGAGCGGGACCCCGCAGCTGATCGTGGCCATCGACCGGGAACGCATGGAGCAGCACCTGCGCCGCACCCTCGGCCGCACGCTGGACCGGCCGCTGCGGTTCGGCCTGGGCATGGACCTGACCACGCCCGCCGCCCGCGCCTGGCTCAACGTGATGAACCTGGTGCTGCGCGAGGTCTCCGCCGGGCCGCCGCTGGCGATGGAGCAGCTGGAAAGCCTGGCATTCCAGCGTTTCCTGCTCGCCCAGCCGAGTACGTACAGCCGTGCGCTGCACGACCACCGGCCCGCGGCACCGCGCGCCATCCAGAAGGCGATCGCGCTGATCGAGAACCACGCCGCCGAACCGTTGTCCGTGGAGGACATCGCCGAGGCGGTCGGCGTCGGTGTCCGCGCGCTGCAGGCCGGGTTTCGCCGGTTCGCCGACACCACACCGATGACCTACCTGCGCGACGTGCGCCTGCGCCAGGTTCACGCCGAGCTGCTGGCCGCAGACCCGGCGAACGTGAGCGTCACCGAGGTCGCGCTGCGCTGGCAGTTCCTGCACGCGGGCCGGTTCGCCGTGCAGTACCGTGAGCGTTTCGGCGAGAAACCTTCGACCACGCTGC
Source organism: uncultured Actinocrispum sp. (assembly GCA_966244135.1). Classification (GTDB taxonomy): domain Bacteria; phylum Actinomycetota; class Actinomycetes; order Mycobacteriales; family Pseudonocardiaceae; genus Kibdelosporangium. The sequence goes on from CBIMJO010001000.1 coordinate 3,289, forward strand.
ACCGATAGCTGTTCGCGACGCGGATAGCCGGGTCGCCGGCTGGATAGCGACACTCATTGTGCCGTCGTACGCTCCTGTCCACGTTAGTAGGAGACAGAAAACACATGGTGAAGCCCGAAGAATTCAGACTGCGTTTTCCCGCCCTGACGGACATGGCCTATTTCGCCTCGTGCAGTCAGGGAGCCCTGTCCGACACCCTGGCAACGGCCCTGCTCGAATTCCAGCACACCCTGCTGCGCCACGGCGCTCCCTGGGAGCGCTGGATGCGGGAAGTCGATCTCGCCCGCCGGTTGTTCGCGCAGATGATCAACGCGACCGAGGACGAGGTCGCCATCGTTCCGTCGCTGTCCGCGGCGGCTTATCAGGTGGCGTCGACGCGCGATTGGCGAACGCGCCCGGCCATCGTGTCGACCGATATGGAATTCCCGTCGGTCGCGCACGTCTGGCTGGCCCAGCGCGCGAACGGGGCCGAAGTCTCCTATGTCAAGGACCGGTCCGGGGTGGTGCACGCGGAGGACTATGAGTCGCGGATCGACGAGACCTGCGGCCTGGTGTCGGTGCCGTTGATCTCGTACCGCAACGGGGTGCGCCTGCCGGTCCAGCGCGTGATCGAGAAGGCCCGCAGCGTCGGCGCCCCGACCTTTGTCGACGCCTACCAGGCCGCTGGAGTGGAACCGATCGACGTCCGCGAGCTCGGCTGCGACTTCCTGGCCGCCGGGTCGTTGAAATACCTGCTCGGCATTCCGGGAATCGCTTTTCTCTACGTGCGCGACGGCGTGGCGGATTCTCATGAACCTCCGGCGACGGGGTGGTTCGGCCGTCGCGACCCGTTCGCGTTCGACCCCCGGCACATCGACTATCCCTCAAATGCTCGCCGCTTCGAAAGCGGGACGCCGTCCATTCCGTCGGCCTATGGCGCGGTCGCCGGGATGCGCGTTCTGCGGTCACTGGATCCGTACGCCGTCCGCGACCATATCGCGGACCTCGGCCAGCAGCTGCATGACGCGTTGGTGGCCGAGGGCGAGCGCTTGTGGTCGCCCTCGGAGAAGTCCCTTCGCGGCCCGCAGGTCGCGTTGATGGCTGCCGATCCGCTTGATCTCGCCGGTTACCTCGGTGAACGCGACATCATCACCAGCCCTCGCGGTGAGCTGTTGCGCATTTCCCTGCAC
>CBIMJO010001001.1:0-4456 GCA_966244135.1 uncultured Actinocrispum sp.
CCGTCCGCGGCCAGCTGCCGCATGACCGCGAGCACGTCCCCGACCAGCTCCGGGTCCAGCGCCGAGGTCGGCTCGTCGAACAGCATCAGCTTGGGCTGCATGGCCAGCGCCCGCGCGATGGCCACCCGCTGCTGCTGCCCGCCGGAGAGCTGCTTGGGGTAGTTCGTGGCCTTGTCGGCCAGGCCCACCCGTTCCAGCAGCTCCAGCGCGAGGTCCCGGGCGGCGTTGCGGCGCACGCCCTTGACCTGCACCGGCGCCTCGATCACGTTCTCCAGCGCGGTCATGTGCGGGAACAGGTTGAACCGCTGGAAGACCATGCCGATCTCCCGGCGCTTCTGCGCGACCTCGTTCTCCTTGAGCTCGTAGAGCTTGTCGCCGCGCTGCTGGTAGCCGACCAGCTCGCCGTCCACCGCCAGTTTGCCCGCGTCCACCTTCTCCAGGTGGTTGATGCAGCGCAGGAAGGTCGACTTGCCCGACCCGGACGGCCCGATGATGCACATCACCTCACCGGGCTGGACCTCCAGGTCGATGCCCTTGAGCACCTCCAGGCGGCCGAACCGCTTGCAGACGCCCTCGGCCCGGACCATCGCCGTCATTGCTGTCCCGCCTCCCCGAATTTAACCCTGTTGGTTGCGTCGAGTTCGCACGGTCCAGTTCGGTACGTGCCGGTGGCTGGGTTGCGTCCCGTTCCCCTTAGGTGCGGTTGGGAGCCACGCGGCTCATGCAGACCTGCGGTTGCCACGAGGGGCGTCATTCCCACTCCTTGCGGCTGAAGCGGAATGCGAACATCCGGCTGGCCCAGCCCGGCGCGGTGGGTACCGCGGGGCTGAACTTCCGCTCGATGAAGCCCTGGAACACCGACAGGATGCTGGTGCAGAACAGGTACCAGATCGCCGCCACGATCAGCAGCGGGATGACCTTGTAGTTCTGCGCGTAGATCTGCTGCACCACGACCATCAGCTCGGAGTACCCGATCACCACGACCAGCGAGGTGGTCTTGAGCATCGAGATGACCTGGTTGCCGGTCGGCGGGATGATCACCCGCATGGCCTGCGGCAGGATGATCCGGCGCAGCGTCTTCCCCCGGGTCATGCCCAGCGCCCCGGCGGCCTCGGTCTGCCCCTCGTCCACCGACGAGATGCCCGCGCGGACGATCTCGGCCATGTACGCGGCCTCGTTGAGACCCAGGCCCAGGATCGCCGCCGTGGTGACGTTGATCAGGACGTTGGTGTCCTCGCTGAAGAACTCCGGGCCGAACGGGATGCCGATGCCCAGCGTCGGGTACAGCGCGCCGAGGTTGGCCCAGAAGATCAGCTGGGTGATCAGCGGAGTGCCGCGGAACAGCCAGATGTAGATGCCGGCCGCCCCGGTCAGCACGGGGTTGGGCGACAGCCGCATGACCGCGAGGACCACGCCGCCGACGATGCCGATCGCCATCGACACCACGGTCAGCATCAGGGTCTTGAGCAGACCCTGGAAGACGCGGGTGTCGAACAGGTACGGCCCGATGACGTTCCACTGGAAGTTCGGGTTGACGATGATGCTGCGGACGATCAGGAACACGATGAACAGCACGATCGCGCCGCCGACCCAGCGGCCGACGTGCCGCACCGGAACCGCTTTCACGGATTCCGGGCGGCTTGTCTCTTCGGGTGTCGACATCGGACGATCAGCCGGCCGGTGCCGGGTTCACCTCGGCCTTGGTGACGCCGCCCTGCTGCACACCCCACTTCTCGAGGATCTTCTTGTAGGTGCCGTCGTCGATCAGCGCCTGCAGCGCGCCCTGGACCGCCTTGGCGTAGTCACCCTTGCCCTTGGGCAGCGCGAGACCGTACGGCGCGGTGTCGTAGACCTGGCCGACCTGTTCCAGCTGGCCGTTGGTGACCTTGATCGCGTAGTCGATCACCGGCGAGTCGGCGAGCATGGCCTGCACGCGCTTGGAGTTGATCGCCAGGTTCGCGTCGGTCTGGGCCTGGAACTGCTGCACGTTGATCTCCGGCTGGCCGCCGGACTTGCACTTCTCGTTGCGCTTCTCCAGGTCGTCGACCTGGACGGTGCCCTTCTGCACGGCCACGTTCTTGCCGCACAGGGTGTCCAGCGTGAGCTTGTCCGGGTTGCCCTTGAGCACGGCGCCCGAGGTGCCCGCGCTGAAGTAGGAGATCATGTCGACCACCTGCAGGCGGTCGGCGTTGATCGTGAACGACGACATGCCCGCCTCGTACCGGCCGGACTGCAGGCCCGGGATGATGCCGTCGAACGCGGAGTTCTCGAAGGTCACCTCCAGGCCGAGCTTCTGGCCGATGGCCTTGCCGAGGTCGACGTCCATGCCGACGACCTGGCCGTTCTCCACGAACTCGCTCGGCGGGTAGCTCTGGTCCTGGCCGACGAGGATCTTGCCGTCCTTCTTGACGTCGTCCGGCACCATGGCCGCGAGCTTGTCGTCCTTGGTCACCGTCGGCACCGCCGACGCTGCCTGGCTGGTGGCGCCGCCGCTCCCGCTCGGGTTGGTGTCGTTCACCTGGCCGCATGCGGCACTCAGGGTCGCCAAGGCCACGGCAGGCACCACGGCGAGCAACTTGTGCCTGGTAAGTCGCGCCACAGGTCACTCCTCGTCACAGTCGTCCGGATCAAGTTCCCGCATCCTGCCACCCGTACGGCACAGTTCCCAGCAAGTCCCCGTTACAAGCGCGCATCGCGACTAAAGTTCCGCAGGTGACACGCCGCATGCTGCCACCCTCGAAAGTGCTCGGCACGCTGCTCGCCGGTGCCGTCGGCGACGCGCTGGGCGCGGCCATCGAGTTCAACTCCATCGACGACATCCGCACCCGCTATGGCCAGGACGGAATCACCGGGTACGTGGGTGATCACGGCAAGGTCACCGACGACACCCAGATGACGCTGTTCACCCTCGAAGGGCTGATCCGTGCGCACGCAGCGCAGCGCCGGGGTACCCAAACGGATGTCATAGCGGTGGTCCAACACGCCTACCAGCGTTGGTTCCACACCCAGAACCAGCCGTGGGACCGCGCGGCCGGGAGATTCCTGGAGCGCGCGCCGGAACGCCCGGACGGCTGGCTGGTGACCAACCGCGGCCTGTTCCACCTGCGTGCGCCCGGGAGCACGTGCATGAGCTCGCTCCGGGCGTTCGCCAATGGCGGTCCGATGGGGACGACGACCGAGCAGCTGAACAACTCCAAGGGGTGCGGCGGCGTGATGCGGGCGGCCCCGGCCGCCTTCTGGTCGGATGATCCGCACGAGGTGTTCGGCCTGGCCGCGGCGACCGGTGCGTTGACCCACGGTCACCCGAGCGGGTTCCTGTCAGCGGGTGTCCTCGCGGTGATCGTGAGTGAGCTCCTGGACGGGGCGGCGTTGCCCGATGCGGTGACGGTGGCCAGGACAGAGCTGCTGCGGTGGGACGCGCACGAGGAGCAGCTCGAGGTCATGGACCGTGCGGTCGACCTCGCCGCCCGCAAGCCGACGCCGGAGACCATCGCCGACGAGCTGGGCGGTGGCTGGGTCGGCGAAGAGGCGCTGGCCATCGGCCTGTGTGCGGCCCTGTCGGCCGACGACATGGCCTCCGGCCTGCTGGTGTCCGTCAACCACTCCGGCGACAGCGACTCGACCGGCGTCATCTGCGGCAACATCCTCGGCGCGATGTGGGGCATCGACGCCGTGCCACCCGTGTGGCTGGCCGAGCTGGAGCTGCGTGAGGTCATCGAACGGCTCGGCCTCGACGCCATCATCGAGTTCGGGCCGATGCCCGTCCGCGACCCCGGCTGGTACGCCCGCTACCCCGACTGGTGACCGTCGTGCTGAGTGTCGAGGAAGCGGTCGCCGAGCAGGAACGGTTGGCGCCGCAGGTGATCCGGCAGGTGCCGGACGGCTTCGCGGCCAATATCGCTGTGGGGCTGGACGTTGCGTACGCGGGGGATGACACTCGGTTGGTGGCGGCGGCGGTCGCGGTCGACGCGCACAGTCTTGAGGTTGTCGAGAGTGCGGTCGCGGAGGGAGTCGCCGAGTTCCCCTATGTGCCAGGGCTGTTCGCGTACCGCGAGTTGCCGTCGTTGGTGGATGCGTTGGGGCGGCTGGGAAGCCCGGTCGACGTCCTGGTGTGCGACGGACAGGGGCTGGCTCATCCGCGGCGGTTCGGGCTGGCGTGCCACGCCGGTGTGGTGACCGGTATTCCGTCGATCGGCGTGGGGAAGCAAGCGCTTGGCCGCTACGACATGCCCGGGCCGAAGCGGGGTGACTGGACGCCGCTCGTCGACGACGGAGAGGTTGTCGGGCGGGCACTGCGGACCCAGGACGACGTCAAGCCGGTGTTCGTCTCCATTGGACACTTGATGGACCTGGACACGGCCTGCGCCATAACCCTGAAGCTCGCGCGGAAGTACCGGCAGCCCGAGACGACCCGGGCTGCCGATCAGCTCTGCCGCCAGGCCCTAGTGCTGTGACC
>CBIMJO010001002.1:0-4454 GCA_966244135.1 uncultured Actinocrispum sp.
GGGGACGGTCGCCTATGGAGCGCCGTCCCCGTTGCAGCTCACCGGAACCGTCGGCGGGGTCGAAGGCACCCAGCTCATCACCAAGGCGCCCACCGCGGGCACCACGCTCAAGCAGGGCGACGTGGCCCTGGAGGTGAGCGGGCGGCCGGTGTTCGTGCTGGCCGGGGCCGTGCCGATGTACCGGTCGATCGGCCTGAACGCCAAGGGTGACGACGTCAAACAGCTGCAGAAGGCGTTGAAGGCACTGGGACACAGCTCGCCGGTGAACGGGACCTTCGACGCGGCCACCGCGACCGCGGTGAAACGCATGTACACCAAGGCAGGCTACGACCCGGTCACCGCGCCCACCGATCCCGCGCAGGTCAGCGTGCCGTCCGGGGAGGTGTTGTTCCTGCCCCAGCTGCCGGTGCGGCTGGACACCGTGTCCGCCAAGGCAGGCGCCCCGGCGACCGGCCAGATCGGCACGGTCACCGACTCGACGGTCGTCGTGCAGAGCACGTTGCCCAACCAGGACGCCCAGCTGCTCCACACTGGACTCGTCGCGTCGCTCCAGCTGCCCGACGGGAACTCGTTGCCCGGCAGGCTGGACGCGATGGGCCGGGACGCGGCTGTCCAAACGCAACAGTCGCCACCGGCCAGCGGGCAAGCGCAGGCCAAGCCGGACGACTCCTCGTCCTCAGGGCCACCGTCGACGCCATTGCGGTTCGTGGCCAACGATTCCGCCGCGCTGGCGCCCTTTTCCGGGCAGGCGATCAAGGTGACCGTCGAAGTCGGGGCGACCGACGGGGACGTCCTCACCGTGCCGGTCGCGGCGGTTGTGACCGACTCCGACGGCCGGGCGCGTGTCCACGTCGAGTCCTCACCCGGCCAGACCCGGGATGTGCAGGTCAAACTGGGCCTGACCGCACAGGGTTCGGTGCAGGTCACGCCGGAGGAGGGCTCGCTCAACCCAGGCGACCGAGTGGTGGTGGGCACGTCATGACCCCAGTCATCGAGCTGACCGAGATCGACCGGACCTTCGCCGCCGACCCGCCGGTGCGCGCCTTGAAGAACGTGTGGTTGCGGGTAGAGAAGGGGGAGTACCTCTCGATCGTGGGCCCGTCCGGGTCCGGGAAGTCCACCCTGCTCACCACGCTCGGCCTGCTCGACCGGCCGGACAAGGGCAGCTACCGGCTGGACGGCATCGAGACCACCGAGCTCGACGACGCCCGCCGGACGGCGTTGCGGGGCAACCGGATCGGGTTCGTGTTCCAGGCGTTCCACCTGCTGGCGCACCGAAGTGCCGTCGACAACGTCGGTCTCGCCGAGCTGTACCAGAAAGGCGAGCGCCGCGGCCGCGCTCAGCGCGCGGAGGCGGCGCTGCAGCGGGTCGGGCTGGGCCATCGGACGATGTTCCGGCCGGACCGGTTGTCCGGTGGGGAACGTCAGCGCGTGGCGATCGCGCGGGCGTTGCTGGGCGAACCGTCGCTGCTGCTGTGCGACGAACCCACCGGCAACCTGGACAAGGCGAACACCAACGCGGTCCTGGACCTGTTCGACGAGTTGCGCGCCCAAGGGGTGACGCTCGTGGTGATCACGCACGACGAAGAAGTGAGCATGCGGGCGGACCGGCGGGTCCGGATCGACGACGGTGTGCTGTCCGACGGCAGTGCTTCGTTCAAGGGCAGCGTGCTGACGTGAAACCGACGATGGGCTGGCGGGACCTCGCAGGGGAAGCGCTGGCCGGGATCGCCGCGCGGCCGTTGCGTTCGGCGCTGACCGTGCTCGGCACGGTGCTGGGCATCACCACGCTGGTGATCACGCTCGGCGTCGCGGCGACCGCGGGCAACCAGATCGCCGGGCGGTTCGACGAGGCCAGCGCCACCGAGGTCACCGTCGCCGTCCCCGAGCAGAAGGACGCCTCGGCGCCGCCGTACGTCACGTGGGCCGCCCTGCCCGACCTGACCAGGTTGAACGGCGTCGAGTCGGCCGCGGCCATCGCCCGGCCCACGCGGACGAGCAGCGCACAGGTCCGGGCCAACGACCTGAAGGACCCGACCGCGGTGACCGATCGGACGTTGCCCGCGGTGGCGGCGACTTCGGGCCTGCTCGAGGTGCTCGGCGCGTCGATCAAGCAGGGCCGGTTCTTCGACGACGGCCATGTCGCCCGGCACGACCGGGTGGCCGTCCTCGGCGAGTCCGCGGCGAAACTCGTTGGCATCACCCGGATCGACGACGCGCCCACGGTGTTCGTCAACAACGAGCCGTTCACCGTGATCGGCATCATCGACAACATCGGCCGGGCGTCCGAGCTGGGCATGGCCAGCGCCGTGATCATGCCGTACACCAGCGCGAACGACCGCCTGCGCACCGGCAACCCCACCGAGGTGCTGATCCGCACCGCCCTGGGTGCGGCCCAGCTGGTCGCCGGTCAGGCGCCGCTTGCCTTGAGCCCCAACGACCACGGCCAGCTCAGGGTGCTCTCCCCACCCGATCCGGCGACCCTGCGCGGAGGGGTCGAGCACGACGTCAACGGCCTGTTCCTGGTGCTGGGCCTGGTGTCGCTGGTGGTCGGGGCGATCGGGATCGCCAACGTCACGCTGGTGACGGTGATGGAACGGACCGGCGAGATCGGGCTGCGCCGCGCGCTGGGCGCGGCCCGGCGGCACATCGCGGCCCAGTTCCTGGTCGAGTCGAGCGCGATCGGCCTGCTCGGCGGCATTCTCGGCGCCAGCGCCGGGATGATCACCGTCGTCGTGGTGTCGGTCAGTCGCGAGTGGACACCCGTCCTGGACCTCCGGCTGGCCGCCGGGGCGCCGGTCGCGGGCGCGGTCGTCGGCCTGCTCGCCGGCGTCTACCCGGCGCTACGCGCGGCCCGGATGCAACCGGTCGACGCGCTCCGGTCTGGTACGTGACATCCCGGCAGTATAAGCGAAGTGACGTTCCGGTGACGCCCAATTGGCTTGGTTAAGCCATATTACCAGCCGAATCGGGCTACAACTCGCCAACGTTTTTCGTTCCCGGGCCAACTGCATGATCGCGCTCTCATCATGGGGAGGTGACTGCCAGCGGGGAACTGCGTGTGGAATCCAGTGCGGCGTCCTGGGTAGCGGGCAAGGGTGAGACGATCCTGCAGCCGGTGACCCTGGACATCGCGGCAGGCCAACTGGTCGCCATCATCGGCCCGAGCGGCGCGGGAAAGACCACGCTGCTCGAGGTCCTGGCCGGGGTGCGGGCGCCGAGCGCGGGCCAGGTCCGGCACAACGCCGCCGGCGTCGGATACGTGCCGCAGCAGGACATCGTGCACTCCCAGCTGCCGCTGGAGAGCGCGCTGACGTATGCGGCGTTACTCCGTTCGGACGCAAGTCCTGGCGAAGTCTCGTCGCTTGTCGCCGAAGTGCTTGACGTGCTTGGCTTGGCGCATCTGCGCACGCAACGCGTGGCCACTCTCAGCGGTGGCGAACGCAAGCGTGCGAGCGTCGCCGTTGAACTGTTGGGCCATCCGGCGGTGTTGTTCCTGGATGAACCGACCAGCGGTCTGGATCCGGTGACCGCGCGTGATGTCATGCGGCACCTCAAGGCCATCGCCGCGCGGGGCAGCACAGTCGTTTTCACCACGCACAATCCCGGCGACATCTCGTTCAGCGACGAGGTGCTCGCCGTCGCCTTCGGTGGCCGGCTGGCCTTCGCCGGACCTCCTTTGCAGGCCCAGGAACACTTCCAGGCGGCCAGCTACGAGGAGATCTACGACCGGCTCGCCGAGGGTGTCTCGCCGTGGCCGCAGACCAATCGGGTCATGGAGTCCGTCGCCCGGCCGGTAGCGGCTCCATCAGTCGGGGCTTGGCGGCAGTGGTGGTTGCTCACCCGTCGCAACGCCGAGTTGCTGGTGCGCAACAAGCTCACGCTCGCGATCCTGGCCGGGTCGCCGGTGGTGATCGCGCTGATGTTCCTGATGCTGTTCCAGCCGGGCGCGTTCGACTTCGCGCACCCGAGCCCGAGCACCACGGTGATGATCCTGTTCTGGATCGCGTTCGGCGGGTTCTTCTTCGGGCTCACCTACGGTCTGTCCCAGATCGCCGACGAGTTCGCCATTCTCCGGACCGAACGCCGGGCCGGGCTGCGGCTGCTGCCGTACGTTCTGTCCAAAGTGGCCTCGCTGCTGCCGTTGCTGCTCGCGGTCGACGCGTTGCTCCTCGGTCTGCTCAGCGCGACGGATCGGTTGCCGTCCGCCGATACCGGAGCGATGTTCCTGACCCTGGCGCTGACCTCGTTGTGTGCCTTGACCCTGGGACTGTTGTCGGCGGCCGCGGTGAACAACCCCTCGCAGGCGGCGTTGATGCTGCCGATGCTGTGCTTCCCGCAGGTGCTGTTCGTGGGCGCGTTCCTGCCGGTGCCGGTGATGGCCGATGTGGGGCGCTGGCTGAGCTACGCGATGACCAACCGGTGGGCGTTCGAGGGCCTCGGCAACATCGCAG
>CBIMJO010001003.1:0-4452 GCA_966244135.1 uncultured Actinocrispum sp.
CGGGCACGCAAGATCGCCGTGGACTACGCCTCGCACTCGGCGCACGTCGAGCTGCTTCAGGACGAATTGCTGTCCACCCTCGCCGAGATCCGGCCACAGAAGGCTTCGGTTCCGTTCTTCTCGACGGTGACCAGGCAGTGGGAGGATGGCACCGCCTTCGACGCCAGCTACTGGTACCGGAACCTCCGCGGAACGGTCGGGTTCGAGCCCGCGATCCGCGCGCTGCTGGCCGCCGAGTATCGGGTGTTCGTCGAGGTCAGCCCGCATCCCGTGCTGGCTATGGGCATTCAGGAGATCGCCGACGAGACCAACGCGATCGCCGTCGTCACCGGAACTCTGCGCCGCGACAATGGTGACCTGGCCCGGTTCCTGACCTCGGCCGCGGAGCTGTTCGTCCGAGGGGTTCCCGTTCAGTGGGAGTTCCCGGGCGCACGCCGGGTGAACCTGCCGACCTACGCCTTCCAGCACAAGCGCTTCTGGCAGACCGGCGTTCCCGAGGCCGCTGGCGACCCTGCCGGTCTGGGGCTGACCTCCGCTCATCACCCGCTGCTGGGCGCCGCAGTGGAACTGGCGGACTCCGACGCCGTCGTGTTCACCACCCGCCTGTCGCTTTCCACCCACCCTTGGCTGGCCGACCACGCCATGGGTGACGTTGTCCTGTTCCCCGGCACCGGATTCCTGGAGCTGGCCATCCGCGCCGGCGACCAGGTCGGCTGCGCGGTCGTGGAAGAGCTGACCCTCGGCGTCCCGCTGATCCTGAGCGACCGCCCCGCCGACGTCCAGGTCTGGGCGGGCGCGCCAGACGACTCCGGCCGCCGCACGCTGACTGTCCACTCACGACCGGCGGACACGCCCGAAGAAGCATGGGTTCAGCATGCTTCCGGTGTACTCGCCGAATCCGCGCCGAGCATCGAGTTCGACACCGCCGAATGGCCGCCCGCGGGTGCCCTTGCGCAGGACATCGACGCCCTCTACGACCGGTTCGCCGAGGGTGGCGCCGGGTATGGGCCGATCTTCCAGGGCCTGCGCAAGGTCTGGACCCGCGATGGCGAGGTCTACTCCGAGGTCTCGCTGCCCGAGGAGGTCGAGAACGCGCACGCGTTCGGCATGCACCCCGCACTGCTGGACGCGGCCCTGCACGGTCTGTCCTTCATGGAAGGTGAGCGCGGCCTGCTGTTCTCCCTCGCCAACGTCTCCCTGCATGCCGCCGGTGCCTCGGCCATCCGCGTCCGCCTGACGCGGACCGAGGACGGCACCACGACCCTGGCCGCCACCGACCCGTCCGGCTCTCTCGTGCTCAGCGCCGGGTCGGTGGTGGCCAGACCAGCCCCGGCGAACCTCGGCGGGCCGGCCGGGAACGAAGGCATGTACCAGCTTGGCTGGGTGCCCGACCCGTCCCTGGACGAGGGTGTCTCGCTGTCGGACATCGAGTTCGTCTCGCTCGATGTCGATCTGTCCACTCTGGACGCCATTCCGGAGACCGTCGCCGTACTGGTGGCCTCCGAGGACCTCCCGATCATGCGGGCGGTCCAGGACGTGACTTCCCGGGTGCTGCGGCTGATCCAGGACTGGCTGAAGGACGAGCGGTGCAGCGGCTCGAAGCTCGTGCTGGTCACCCAGGGCGCCGTGATCGCGAACGAGGGCACCGATTTCGAGGACTTGCCCGCGTCGGCGGTCTGGGGCCTGATCCGCAGTGCCCAGACCGAGCACCCGGACCGGTTCGTGCTGGTCGACACCGATGACCTGACCGCGAAGATCCCGGCGAACGGCGAGTCCCGTTACGTCATCAGGGACGGCGTGGTCCGCGTTGCCCGGATCGCCCCGCTGGGCACGGAAACCGAAGAGCGCCCTTGGAACCCGGAGGGCACGGTCCTGATCACCGGCGGTACCGGTGGTCTGGCCAGCAAGCTCGCCCGGCACCTCGCCTCGGCCCGCGGTATGAAGCACATCGTCATCGCCAGCCGCCGCGGCATGGACGCCCCGGGCGCCACCGAACTCCAGGCCGAACTCACCGAAGCCGGTGCCGAAGCCAAGATCGTGGCCTGCGATGTCGCGGACCGCCAGGCCATCGCGGACCTGCTCGCGGAGATCCCCGCCGAGCGCCCGCTGACCGCCGTCGTTCACGCCGCCGCCGCGTTGGATGACGGTGTTGTGGAACTGCTCACCCCGCAGCGGCTCGCCAATGTCCTGGGCCCCAAGGCGGGCGCCGCGTGGCACCTGCACGAACTCACCCAGGACATGGATCTGGCCGCGTTCGTCACGTATTCCTCGGTCACCGGTTTGATCGGTGGCCCGGGTGTCGCGAACTACGCCGCTGCCAACGTCTTCCAGGACTCGGTCGCGCTGCACCGGCGGGCCAACGGCCTGCCCGCGCACTCGCTGATCTGGGGCCGGTGGGCCGACGACAGCGGCATGACCGCGGTCGTGTCCGACACGATCACCCACCGGATGGACTCCGGCGGCCTGCTGCCGATCGACACCGAGCGCGGCATGGCCATGTTCGACGCGGCCGTCGAGTCCACGCGGGCGATCGTCGTTCCGGCCCTGGTCAACACCCAGGGACTGAAGAACGCGGGCCTGATCCCGCCCGTGCTGCGCGGCCTTGTCCGTGGCGGCACAACTCGTCGAGCCGCAGCCGCCGCCGCTTCCGGTCTGGCGCAGAAGGTTCGCGAAACGCCCGAAGCGGACCGGTTGCGGCTCATCGTCGACACGATCCGCGGCCAGGTCGCCGCCGTCCTCGGCTACGCCCAGGACGCGGTGGACGTCCGCAAGGAGTTCCGTGAGCTGGGCTTCGACTCGCTGACCGCGGTCGAGCTGCGCAACCGCCTCAGCGGCGCCACTGGTCTACGCCTCCCGGCGACGATGGTGTTCGACTACCCGACGCCCACTGTCCTCGCCGGACACCTGCTCGACGAGATCATGGATGCCGGTCCGGCCACCGTCATCAGCACGGTTCGCGCGGTCGATCCCGGCGACCCGATCGTCATCGTGGGTATGAGCTGCCGTTTCCCGGGCGGCGTCACGACTCCGGACGAGCTGTGGCAGATGGTGTCCGATGGCGTGGACGCGATCAGCGACCTGCCTGGCGACCGTGGCTGGGACACCCGCGAGATCGGCGCCCTGCAAGGCGGTTTCATCACCGCTGCCAGCGAGTTCGACCCGGCGTTCTTCGGCATCTCGCCGCGTGAGGCGCTGGCCATGGACCCGCAGCAGCGGCTGGTGCTGGAGACCGCGTGGGAGGCCTTCGAACACGCAGGGATCGACCCGGAGACGTTGCGTGGCACCAAGACCGGTGTCTTCGTCGGCGCGGCCGGCGCGGGCTACTCGGCTCCGGTCGAGCAGGTCGGCAGCCACCTGGTCACCGGCAGCTCGATGAGCGTCATCTCCGGTCGCGTGTCTTACATGTTCGGTCTAGAAGGTCCCGCCGTCACCATCGACACCGCGTGCTCGTCTTCCCTGGTGGCCCTGCACATGGCGTGCCAGTCGCTGCGGGCCGGTGACAGCTCGCTCGCGATCGCCGGTGGCGCCACGGTGATGGCCACCTCCATGCCGTTCGTCGCGTTTGGACAAGAGCAGATCCTGTCCAGCGACAGCCGGTGCAAGGCCTTCTCCGACAGCGCCGATGGTATGAACCTCTCAGAGGGCGTTGGTCTGGTCCTCGTCGAGCGCCTCTCGGACGCCCGCCGCAACGGCCACCCGATCCTCGCCGTGATCAAGGGCTCGGCGGTCAACCAGGACGGCGCTTCCAACGGTTTGACCGCTCCGAATGGCCCATCGCAGCAGCGTGTGATCATGGACGCGCTGGCCAGCGCGAACCTGTCCTTCGCGGACATCGACGCGATCGACGCGCACGGCACCGGAACCACACTCGGCGACCCGATCGAGGCCCAGGCTCTGCTTGCCACGTATGGCCGGGACCGGGAGCGTCCACTGTGGCTGGGGTCGATCAAGTCGAACATCGGCCATACGCAGTCCGCCGCCGGTGTGGCCAGTGTGATCAAAATGGTCCAGGCCATGCGGCACGGCACGCTGCCGCAGACCCTGCACGTCACCGAGCCGTCCACCAAGATCGACTGGACCGTCGGCGACATCCGCCTGCTCACCGAGGCCCAGGCGTGGCCGGAGACCGGGAACCCGCGCCGCGCGGCCGTGTCCTCGTTCGGCATCAGCGGCACCAACGTCCACACCATTCTGGAGCAGGCTCCGTCTGCGGACACCCCTGCCGAGGAACGGTCCGAGGCTCCGGTGGTGCCGTGGGTGCTGTCCGGCCGGTCCGAGCGGGCGCTGCGGGCTCAGGCCGCGCGACTCGCGTCCGTTGTGGACGATCTGGACCCGGCCGACGTCGGCTACACCTTGGTCAAGAACCGTTCGCTGTTCGAGCACCGGGCGGTGGTCATCGGGTCCGAGGACCTGAAGACCGATGTCGAGGCGCTCAGCCGGGACGAGGCACCA
>CBIMJO010001004.1:0-4451 GCA_966244135.1 uncultured Actinocrispum sp.
TGGGAAAGGTGGCCGCCGCGGTTTTCCCGCACATCGACGACGAGCGCGTCCCGCCGCATCTCGGTGCGCAGATCCCGGTGCAGCTGAGCCCATCCGGCCGCGACCATGTCCGGCACGTGCAGGTACCCGACCTTGCCACCGGACTGGGCGTGCACGTACGCACGGCGGTCCGCGACCCAGGCGTGGTAGCGCAATGGAGTGTCGTCAAGCAGCGGAACGACGACAACCCGGCGAGGCGCCCCGCCCGCGGCCGGACCGATGGTCAGCTCGACCGGTTTTCCCGCGCTGCCAGCGAGAAGCGGCGCCGGGCCGTCTCGCTCGACCTGATGTCCATCAACGGCAAGGATCGCGTCTCCGGCCCGAACACCAACGCCCGGCGCGCGCAAGGGAGAACGCGCGTCGGGGTCGGAGGTCTCGCTGGGCAGAACGCGCGCCACCCGCCAGATGCCTTCGGCGTCCGGGGCGAGGTCCGCGCCGAGCAGGCCCACCCGCACGCGGGAGTCCGGCGAGTCACCGGCTTCGACGACGTAGCAGTGCGAGGTGTTGAGCTCGCCCTGGACTTCCCAGAGCAGGTCGACCAAGTCGTCGTAGGATCCCAGGCGCGGCACCAGGAACCGGTAGCGGTCGAGTTGCGCCTGCCAGTTGATGCCGCCCATGTCGCTGCGCCAGAAGTGATCCCGCATCAGCCGGCCGGCCTCGTCGTACGCCTGTCCCCACTCGGTCGCCGGGTCGACGTTGATCCGGATCCGGGACAGGTCGATGTCGACGTTGTCCGAGCTGTCGTCGTCCGCTTTGTGCTCGGACGGCAGCACCTTCAGCGAGCGTCCATCGTGGACGACGATCCGCTTGCCGTCCCCGGTGACCCAGAACGAGTCCAGGCCGTCCACAAGGGACTCGGTGCGGCGCTTCTCGAAGTCGAACCGTTCCAGGGTCGGCCGGGGCGGGCTGTCGTCCGTCTCCGCGAGGTCGTGGCCCAGTTCACCGGACAGCGGCCGGGTCATCCACAGCACGCCACCCTTGGCCGGGTACAACGACGAATACCGTGCCGCCACAACCGGGAAGGACACGACCCGCTCGGCAAGCCCTTCCACATCAACGGCGACACGGGGTGTGTCGTCGTCGTCCGATTCCTTGTCGTCGTCGGACTCGGTGAACGGCCGCCCCTGCGACTGCGGCGCGAACGGCGACGGAGTCGTGGCGGACAACGGCACCAGATAGGGCCGCGAACCGCCCGCGAAGTACATGTCGAAGACATGCACGTCGTAGTGCGGGTCGAAGCTGCGCGCCGACAGGAATGCCAGGTACTTGCCGTCCGCGGTGAACACCGGCTCGTGGTCGTCGAACCGCAGCGGCGTGACGTCCACAATAGACAGACTGGTGGTGTCGGCCATCCTGATGTGCCGCAACGGAACCGGACCGGGGTGCGACCAGGCCAGCCATCCGGAGTCCGGCGAGAACTGCAGTCCGGTGGGGTCGCCGTCCCTCGTCGAGGTCACTGTCCGGATCTCGCCGGACTCCACCTCGACCAGCAGGACCCGCCCATCGTGCGTGGTGAGCCCGACGTGCCGCCCGTCGGGTGCCGCGACCAGATCGAGCACGCGGCCGAGCTGCCCGGTGCCGATCCGCTGGGGCGCGCCGCCCTGCACCGGCACGATCTCCAGCGAGTCGTCGCCTTCTACGTCGGTCGCCCAGATCACGTGGTCGGTCGTCCCCAGCACTTGCGGCAGCCGCGCCCGCACACCTTGCCGCGCAACCAATGCCCGCGCCGGGCCGTCCCGGTGCGTCAACCAGTGCACTGTGCCCCGGACCTCGACGACGCTGGCCCGTCCACTGTGGTCGGTGCCGACGTCGCCCAGCGACCATCGCGCGGAGATCGGGTACGGTTGCTTGGAAGCGCCCGCGCCGCCGAGCTTGATGTCCAGCAGCCGTGGCTCCGAGTCCAGGCCGTCCAGGACCCAGATGTCACCGGCCTCGTGGTACACCACCCGGGTGCCGTCCGTGGACGCGTTGCGCGCGTAGAACTCCTGCTCGGTGTGCCGCCGCAGGTCGGTCCCGTCCGGCTGACACGAGTAGAGGCTGCCCACACCGTCCATATCGGACAGGAACGCGATCCGCTCCCCCACCCACATCGGCGACACCAGGCTCGCCGTCACGTCGGTCAGGATCCGGGTGAACTGGCCCTGTCCGTCCCGGTCGACCCACAGCCGCCCGGCCGTGCCGCCCCGGTAACGCTTCCACCATGCGGGTTCCACCGAGATCCTGGACCCCAGCACGACGGCGCCGCCGGGTCCATACGCGACATCCCGGACCTTCCCGAACGGCAGCAACCGGGGTGTGCCATCCAGCGGCACCGCGTAGGCCACGGTGCGACGCGACTGCGCCTGGCCGACCGAGCTGACCGCGAGGATCTCCCCGTCCGGGTTCCAGCCCACCACCGACGTGCGAACGGCGCCCCAGTGCGTCAACCGCCGGCTCGGCCCACCCTCGACCGGCGCCACGTGCACCTCGGGCTC
Organism: uncultured Actinocrispum sp.; assembly: GCA_966244135.1. GTDB lineage: Bacteria > Actinomycetota > Actinomycetes > Mycobacteriales > Pseudonocardiaceae > Kibdelosporangium. Next base: position 2,514 of record CBIMJO010001004.1, read on the forward strand.
CACGTCCCGCGTGGACGTCCAGGCCACCCACTGGCCGTCCGGGGAGATGCGGGGGTTCTTGACCGCCACCTGATCCGCGGAGACCCGCCAAGCCCGTCCACCCTCAACAGGGGCCAGCCACACATCATCCTCGGCGACAAAGGTGACAAAGTCCCCATTCAGATGGGGAAAACGCAAGTAGGCAGAACCAGTCACTCGTCCCAACTTACCTCCCCCACCACCCACGAAAAGCACAAATAACTGTCATCCACCCCCACAATCGCGGCCGGTCGCCAACGGCTCGACTCCGCCCCGCCGGAAACGGCGCCAGAACCCCGAGCCATTGAGACGCTGGCACAAGCCCGAACGGCCGTGCGGGGCACGCTGCCGACGGTGAGGAACCACCCACAACACGGCGGCGAGCCGCCGTCGGCGCCGTTCCAGTTCGGCGATGTGAGCGCTGGTTCAGGCCATGGATGGCAGTTCGGGCGCTCACCCGCAGTGCGGATCGTTGCGCGGGCCCTCACCGCAAGTCCGGATGGTTGTGCGTGGGCGCTGGTTCAGGCCCTGGATGCCAGACAGCGCGCTCGCTGTAGTGCGGGTGGTTGTGGCGCCACCGGATGAATACCGCGTAGGGGCGCGGCTTGAGCACTCGTCGAGGCGTCGGCTTCGGTGGCGCCTCGCCGCAGGGTGCGGGCCACGGGGCCCTCCTCGGCGAGCAGGCGAGCGGCGCCCTCCAGCAAGTGCACGGGAGTGGGGGCTGCAGTGCGTGCTGGCTGTGTTCAGTGTCGGGAGTGCCGTGGGTGCTCTAGCGGGGCCAGAAGCGGTGCCAGTCCTCTGGGGTCATCGAAGCCGGGTTGATGCCGGTGTCGCGGGCGGTTCGTTCGGCGGTGCGGACGTCCTCGGCGAACTTCCGGGCAACAGCGCGGACATCGGCCTCGACGTCCTCTTCGCCCTGCAGGCGGGCAGTCGCGGCGATGCTGAAGATCTTCTCTGCCGGGCTGTCGCCCGTCGGCAGGAGGTCCGCGGGGAAGTTCGCGCGGGTGGTGCGCTGGGCGAGTTTGGCGGCCAGCGCTACGGCGGGGGCGCCCATGGGGACACCGTCGATGGACGACTCGCGCTTCTTCTCGTCCTGCTTGAGCTCCTCCCAGCGCTTCTGCTGCGTCGAGGCGTCGCGGACTTCGGGGTCGCCACCGGCGAAGACGTGGGGGTGACGGCTCACCAGTTTGTCGATGAGCATCGTCGCCACGTCGTCGATGGAGAACGGGTCGTCCGGGTCCTCCTGGGCGACCCGGGCGTGGAACAGGACCTGCAGCAGCACGTCGCCGAGTTCCTCGCGCAGCGCGGTGCGATCACCGTCCTCGATCGCCTCGATCAGCTCGAAGCATTCCTCGATCAGGTACTTCCGCAGCGTCTCGTGGGTCTGCTCGGCATCCCACGGGCAGCCGCCGGGTGAGCGGAGGCGGTCCATGACCGCCACCGCCTCCAGCAACTTCTCGCCCGGTGTCACTGCTGCTTCGCGCGGGTGTCCGCAGTGAGGAACATGCTGCCGGTGGCCGCCTCCTCGGTCGGGATGACCTTGAGCAGCACCGGGTCCCAGGCGCCGTAGCGCTGGTTCGGCTGCACGCCGGCCTTCCACGCGGCGGCCAGCAGCTGGGTCTGGCCGGCGGCGACGAGCTGCGCCGGGTCGGCCTGGCTCAGGTCCAGGCCGTTGGTGGCCGGGGCCGCGGCACGCTTCTTGATGTACACAACCGCGTAGCCGCCCTGCTGCGAGTCGGGCAGCCGCCACATCACCACGGTGCCCTCCGGGGCGCCCATGAACGGCAGCGCCGCGTTCTCCAGGATCTGGCTGGTGGCCTGGGCCATCTGCTCCGGCGGGATCTCACCGGGGATCGCGCCGATGTTCTGGTCGGCGATCGGCTCCGGGATCTCCAGCTGGCCGACCAGCTTCTGGAAGTC
>CBIMJO010001005.1:0-4438 GCA_966244135.1 uncultured Actinocrispum sp.
ATGGCCGCGGTGACCGTCCCGGTCGTGCTCGCGACCGGGATCGGGCTGGGCACGTTGTACATGCAAGCCACCGAGGATTCCATGCCCCAGCTGGAGATGGGCGACACGCTGCGGGCCGGGAACTACGCCGTCGCCGGGATGATCCTCGGCTTCGCGGTGCTGACAATTGTCAACGCGCTGGCGGCTTCGGCGACCCGGCGGCGAGGTGAGTTCGGCTTGGTCCGGCTGGCCGGCTCGACCAGGAGCCAGGTTCTGCGGTCGATGGGCGTGGAGGCGTTGGCAGTGGCCGCTGTCGGCGTGACGCTGGGCGGCATTGCGTCGCTCGCAACGATCCTGCCGTTCAGCCTGGCCCGCACCGGTTCGCCGCTGCCCGCCGGATCGCCGGTCATCCTGCTCGCTGTGGTCGGCGCGGCCGCGGTCGTGACGGTCGTGGCGACGCTCGTCCCCACTTGGCGGGTGCTCCGGAAATCACCGCGTGATCTGGTCGGACGGGCCTGATCATGCGACCCTTGGTTCATGAGCGACCGCAACGTACTGGGCGGCGACCTCGAGGAATGCGGCACTGACCCGGTGACCGGCTTCTATCGGGACGGCTGCTGCAACACGGGCCCGGAGGATGTGGGCAACCACACCGTCTGCGCGGTGATGACCGGCGAGTTCCTGCAGCACCAGCGGGAAATCGGCAACGACCTCGCGACTCCCCGGCCGGAGCTGGGGTTCGCCGGGCTGCGGCCCGGGGACCGTTGGTGCGTCTGCGCTTCCCGGTGGCTGCAGTCCTATGAGGCTGGTGTCGCCTCGCCGGTCGTGCTGGCCGCGACGCACGAGCGGGCGCTGGAAGTCGTGCCGCTGGAGGCGTTGCAGGAGAACGCGGTGGACGTGCCGGCCGACCCGAGCTCGCTCACCTGACCAGCAGGTCGCCGTCCACGAACACGGTCGTGCGGTCACTGGCCGGCGGCAGTCCCGCGGCTTTGCCGATGGCGCCGGTGGTGTCGACGACGATCCGCACGTCCGGCCGCGATTCCGGGGCCAGCGAACGACTCAGCATCAGGCCCAGCCTGCTGAGCACCAGCTGTACCAACGGGCCCAGCTCATCCGGCTCCTCCAGCACGATCACGACCGTCGCCGAGGACATCCGCGCGACCGCCTCGACCTCCGCGAGCCGGTGCAGGCCAAGGAAAGCGACCGGCCCGGTCAGCTCGGCCGGCATCCCGTACAAGGCGTCGACGGCTTCCGGCGGGTCCCAGTCCAGCGGCTCGGCCACCAGCGGGGCCTGCGGGACCCACGCGTTGGTCAGTTCCAGGTTCGCCAGCGCCTCGCAGGCCGTGATGAGGTCGAACGGCTCGACCAGCGCCCCGTCGACGTCCGCCAGCTGCGAAGCGCCTTGCATGGCGGTCACGGCCATCCCCGCGAGCCGGACTCTGCTGAACGGCGGCGACACGGCGGGGGTCAGCCGCTCCAGCGCCAGCCCGAGCATGATCGCGGTCACCCTCGTGAGCTGGGCAAATGCCACCCTCGACGACTCCTCGGCGAGGATCTGCGGCATCAGGTCCCTGGCCAGGTCGGAGTGCTGGCGGACCGAGACGAGCGCGAACGAGCTGAGCGCCTGCCTCACCGTGGTGGCCGGGCGCAGCTGCGGCACATCGACCGGTTCCCGGGCCAGCACGGCGAAGTACAGCGCCCGCTTGCCCGGGAAGTTCGAGTAGACCGCGCCCCGGGTCAGCCCGGCCACCTCGGCGATCTCGTCGATCTTGACCGCGCCGAACCCGCGCGCGGCGAACTGCGCCCGGGCGGCGTCGAGGATCTTCGCCCGGTTGACCGCCTGCGTCTCGGCCCTGCTCGGTCGTGCCACGCAGATGATTACATCATTTGATCGGCACCCATGGCCGCGGGATCTCCTCCTCGGTGCCGAAGGCCAGCGGAATCCGGTACGGCACCGGGTTGGCCAGCGGCGGGATCGGCCGCCCGGAGGACACATAGCGGTCGGCGACCACATGCCCGGACATGTCGACAACGCCGAAGCAGTAGCCCAGCGAACGGGCCTTGTCGATGATCTGCCCGACGGCGTCGACCGTCGCCGCACCCGCCGGGGTGTCGATCGGACCGTCGTGCATGCCGATGATCACGCCGGGCCTGAGCTGGGCCACGATGTCGTCGCGGATCGCCGCGGCGCTCTTGTCCGGCAGCCAGTCGGCACCGTCGATCCGGTTCAGGAAGTACGTGTACCCCAGCTCGATCAGGAGTTTCTGCACGGCCGGGTTGGACCCGCCGAACGGCGGCCGGATGCCCTTGAACGAGATCGCCGCGCCCGCGGCGGCGAGCACCCGCTCGTTGTGCACGACCTCCTCGGTGTTCTGCTCGGGCGTCAGCTGGTCCATATGGACGTGTGAGTAGGTGTGGTTGAGCTCGATGTGCCCCTCCGCGGCCTGGAACCGGGCCCACTGCGGGTTGGCCTCGACGCGGACGCCGTTGTCGAAGAAGGTCGCGTGGACCTGCTTGTCCCGCAACAATTGCAGCAGCTTCGGGCGGTAGCTCGAGGTGCCGTCGTCGAACGTGAACGCGATCCGGTTGGCACAGGAGTTGTCGAACTCGGGCACTGTGCCGACGTCCGACCTCGCCGCGGCCATCAGGATCGCGAGGCGCTTAATCGGGTCGAGCCCGCGGGTCTCACGTTCCACTGTGGACACGAAGGCCTTGTGCGAGGCGAACGGAGCGTTGTCCCAGATCCGGTCGAGCAGGGTGCAGCCATCCGGGCTCTGCTGGTTGCGGACTTTGGAGTCGGCCTTGCCGAAGGCGACCGTCTGGTCGGGTGACCAACCGTACGGGCACGCGTCGCGCGCCGGGATGACGTCCTTCTGCCCGGAAACGGTGGTGATGAGGCGTTCGGGTGCGTTCGCGGCCACGTTCATCACGACGCGGATCGGCGGGTAGGCGGAATGCCCTGGCAGCGGGTCACTTCGGTGGCACGTCGTGCCCTCGCAGGTCCACCCCTTGCCGGCCACCGTGGTCGCGGTCAGGCCTGCGGGCAGGGGATCGGTGATGGTGACCGTGCCGGTCGCGGTGACGGAACGGGGGTTGGAGACGGTGATCTCGGTGTAGGCGGCCACCATCCCCGGCAGGAAATGCGAGGGTGCGTGGCTCAGCGAGACAACGAGGCTGGGTGAGACGGATTCACTAGCAGAGACAGGGGCAGGGACAACGGGCGCGATCAGAGCCGCGATCGCGGCGATGACGACCTTTCTCATGGTGACCCATTCGTTAGGAATCTTTACACACCGGTCGCTCCCAGTGTCGCGCTCACGTCAACCCAGGCGGGGAGTACGTTGGGCAGCGTGCAACCGATGCTGGGGGTCGCCGGGATCACCAAGCAGTTCAACGACGTGGTGATCCTGGACGACGTGAGCTTTGAGGTCCACAGTGGACAGGCGCTGGCGCTGGTCGGCCCGAACGGGTCCGGCAAGACCACGCTGCTGCGCTGTGTGGTGGGCGCGGACATCCCCGACGAGGGTGACGTTCTGCTCAACGGTCGCCCGCTGGTGGAGAGCGATCCCGAGGTGCGCGCGGCGATGGCGTGCGCGCTGGATGACGCCGATTTCTTTCCCGAGCTGTCGGTCGTCGAGCACTTGGAGCTGCTCGCGCGGGCGCACGGCGTCGCGGATCCCGGGCCGGTGGTCTCGCTGGTTCTGTCCGAAGTGGACTTGGAGGAGCAACGCGACCAGATGCCGGTCACGCTGTCCAGTGGCCAGCGCCGCCGGTTCACCCTGGGCGCTTGCCTGGTCCGGCCGCGGAAGTTGCTGGTGCTGGACGAACCCGAGCAGCGGCTGGATGTCGCCGGGCGGGCGTGGCTGGCCGGGCGGTTGCAACAGGAGAAGGCCGGCGGCTGCGCGATCCTGCTGGCCACGCACGATCCCGACCTGACCGACGCGGTCGCCGACCACACCCTCGAACTGGGATGACCGCCACCGTCCGGCAGATCCGTGCCGAGATCCGCTCCGCGCGCCGCAACAACCGGGACACCCACGCCCGCCGCGAACGCAACGACAACCTCTACATGCTCCTGCTCGGGATCCTGATCTATGGCGGGATCCTGGTGCAGGCGGTGCGGCGGATGATCCGGACACCACCAGAAGGACCGGCGGCCCTGCCCAACCTGCCTGCCGCGCAATGGCGTGTACTGGGTTGCACGGTGCTCGCGCTGGGCTTGGTGATGCGGGGACTGTTGTTGTTCGGGCCCGTGGTGGCCGGGTCGCCGTTCCAGTTCTGGCTGCTGTCCACTCCCCTGGACCGCAAAGGCTTGCTTGGCCGCCGATTCTGGTGGTCCGCCGTGCTCGCGACGGCCTTTGGGGCACTGTTCGGGCTTGCTTTGTCGGCGTTGTTGCGGGCTGGCTTGGACGGCAAGGTGTTGAGCACCGTGGTCGGCGCGACGCTCGCGGTCACCGTG
>CBIMJO010001006.1:0-4431 GCA_966244135.1 uncultured Actinocrispum sp.
CCATCAAGGAGCTGGGCGACGGCCTCTCCCTCTCCACCGCCGCCGAGTGGTCGCTGGCCGACATCGCGATGGAGAACAAGGACTTCGACGGCGCGATCGCCCGCCTGGAGTCGATCGTCCAGGGCGACGCGGCCGGCTCGATGGAAGAGCTGCCGTTCCTGATCGTAGCCTGGATCTTCGCGTTCTTCGTGGTCCTGGGGGCCGCGCTGGCCGCGGTCGCGGTCGTGACCTTGTTGGTCTCGGTGGAGACGAGACGGCGTTCGACAGCGGTAGCGCACGCGTTGCTGGCACGGATGGGCTTGCGCTCCAGGGCTTTGCTGGCGACCCATCTCGTCGAGCTGGCCATTCTCGCTGGCATAGCGACGATCGTGGGCATCGCCGGCGGCTGGCTGATCCTCCAGCTTGTCACGCAACGACTTGACCCGTTCCCGTTGCTGAGCCCGCTGCCGCAACCGGCGAGCCTGCAGATCGTCGGCTGGAGCACGGCCGGGGTCGCGGTGCTCGGGGTGGTCCTGGTTGCGCTCTACGCCGTGCGTTCGGCTCGCCGCGCGAAGGTGAAGGAGTTGCTGCGTGCCTGACCTCGCTTACTCCCTCAAGGAAGTCGCGCACCGCTACCGCACGCCATCGGGCGAAGTCACTGCGGTCAAAGGCATTTCGCTTGACATCCCGCAAGACGGCCTGACCGTGCTGGCCGGGCCGTCGGGCTCGGGCAAGTCCACCCTGTTGCGCATCCTGGGCATGGTCGAACGTCCCACCGAAGGCGCGGTCTCCTTACGTGGCAACGAGACGGGAGACCTCAGCGAACGCAAACGCCGTGCGCTCAGGCGAAGCGTGCACCTGGTCTTCCAGAACCCGGTGGACAACCTCTTCGCCTACCTCGACGTCCGGGACAACCTCCGGGCGGCAGCCCAGCTGGCGGGCGCGGGCGAACCGGACATCGGCCTGCTCGACCGCCTCGGCCTGCCGGGCACGGCGGGATGGGCGATCAGCGCGCTTTCCGGTGGGCAGCAACAAAGGCTGGCGTTCCTGACGGCGCTGGCCGCCGGAGCCGGGATCGTCCTGGCCGACGAGCCGACGTCCCAATTGGACACTGCCTCCGCGGAACTGGTCATCGAGACCATGATCGACCTGGTCGGGCTCGGCGTCACCGTGATCGCCGCGTCCCACGACGAGGCCGTGCTCGCGGTGGCGTCCCGCGTTCACCGCCTGGGGGAGACATGACCACGCTGCTCACCGCCACCGGGGTGTCCCGCGCTTTCGGCCGCACAGAACGGATTTCCGTCCTGAAGGACGTCGGCCTGGAGCTGTGCGCGGGCGAGCTGGTGACGCTCGTCGGCCGGTCCGGATCCGGCAAGAGCGCATTGCTGGCGGTGCTGGCCGGGTTCGACGAGCCCGACACGGGGTCGGTGATCATCGACGGTGCACCCGAAGGCGCGATCCCGCCCTGGTCCACGATGGCCGTGCTGCCGCAGAGTTTCGGCCTGCTGGACGAGCTGACCCTGGAGGAGAACGCCGCCTCGCCCATGCTGTTCGGCGGCGGCGAGGTCAAGGAAGCGTTCCAGCGCGCCGGAGACCTCCTCGAGAGACTGGGCATAGGCCAGTTGACCAGGCGTTATCCCGCCGAAGTCTCAGTGGGTCAACGGCAACGCGTCGCGCTGGCCAGAGCCGTCGCCGGACGGCCGAAGGTCCTGCTGGCCGACGAACCCACGGCGCACCTGGACGAGGCCACGATCCCGCTCGTCGTGCAACTGCTGCTGGACTTCGTCGACGAAGGCAGCGCATGCCTGATCGCCACGCACGACCCGGCGCTGACCAGGAAAGCCCACCGAAACCTGGAGCTGGCCGAGGGCCGGATTCGTCACCAGTGACCGCGTTCGCGCCGACGGCGGCGGTCGCGCTGCTCCCGTTCCCAGGCCCGCCGGTCGCGGTTCCAGTCGTCGCCGAAGATGCTCCCGCCGATGATCCCGATCGCCACCGGTAACAGGAAGACCGGCCAGACCCGGGCCACCGCGAAGAAGAAGAACAACGCGAACATGACCGACAACGGCACCAACGCCGGGTAGAGCCGCTGGATCAACGGCCGCTGCTGCCAGCGCTGCGCGGCCGGGCTCAGCTCCGGGTCCGGCGGCGCGGGCGGTCGTGCGGGCCGGACCGGCACGGCCGGCTTGGGCGCCGGGCCGAACACCGGCTTGGGGTCGGGCAGGTCACGGAACAGTTCGAGCAGCTCACCGCGGGTTTTCGAGGTCGCCACCTGCGCGGTCCGCTCGCCGTACTCGTCGATGTCGAGGCGGCCCGCACTCATGTGGTCACCCAGCGCCTGCAGGGCTTGTTCCCGCTCGGCGTCCCCGATGCGGATCTCCGACGGATGCGGCTCGCTCACCCCTCAATCGTACGGCGGCGAAGCTGAGACGACCCGTGACATCAGTCCTGAAGTCGTTTGGGCTTCAAACTGAACTCCTCCAGCACGAAACAAGCGATCACCCCGCCCGCCAGCGGGGCGAACAACCACCAGAGCCCCAAGGTGAATCCGAGTGCGATCACCGCCGGGACGCCGAACAGGATCAGCAGCCCGCCGAGGATCGCCCAGACCTCGCTCAACGGGGTCGACCGGTCGACGGCCTTCTCAGCTTCGGAGACGGGCGGGGGTAACGCGGCGCTCATGTCCGGGTGCGGCGCGGGCAGGTCCTCGAACAGCACCTCGATCTCCGAACGGATGATCGCGATCTTGGCCTTCTCCCGCCGCTCCTCGTGTTCCGCTGGCGTCAGCCGGCCGGCGTTGAAGTGCCGGGTCAGCAGGTCGACCGACTCGGCACGTTCGGCATCGCCGATCCGGACATTCATGAACCGGGCGTCCCCCATACCCGAATCCTAGGAGACCATCGCCAGCACCGCGACGATCAACAGGGCGGGGATCAGCGCCCACCACTCGCCCAGGATCGCCGTGACCGTCACGATCGCGGCCACGGCGAACACCACGAACCCGACCACGATCGCGGTGCTGCGGGTGCGCTTCTCGTGCCGGATCAGCGGATCCGGCGGAGCGGCCGGCACCGGGACGTGCGCCGCCGCGACGACGGGCTCGCGCATCGGGTTGGGCTCGGGCAGGTCGTCGAAGATCGCCGCGAGCTCGCCCCGGGTCTTGGCCGCGGCCGCCAGTGTGGCCCGCTGGTCGTACTCGGTGACGTCCAGGCGGCCCTCCGCCAAGTGCTCGGCCAAGGCCTGGATCGCACGCTCACGCTCGGTGGTGCCGATCCGGACGTTGCCGTCACTTCCTGCCATACCTCGATTGTAGGGAGAGTTAGTCCTTTATCTCGCACAGAACGCTACCTTGAGTGACTGTTTCGCCACTGCTCACCGCGAGGCCGGTGATGGTGCCCGCCTTGTGCGCGGTGACCGGGTTCTCCATCTTCATGGCCTCCAGGACCACCAACAGCTCACCCGCCTCGACCTGCTGGCCGTCCTCGACCGCGATCTTGACGATGGTGCCCTGCATGGGCGCGGTGACCGCGTCGCCGGAAACCGCCGCCGCGCTCTTGCCGCCGCCTCGTTTGCGCGGCTTGGCGGCACCCTTGGCCGCGCCGCCACCCGACGAGATGGCCAGGTCACCGGGCAGGGAGACCTCGAGGCGGCGCCCGCCGACCTCGACCACGACGGTCTGCCGGGGCGTCTCCTCGCCGACGGCCTCGGCGCCGCCGGTGAACGGCTCGATCTTGTTCTCGAACTCGGTCTCGATCCACCGGGTGTGCACGGTGAACGACTCCACGAACGCCGGGTCGCGCACGATCGCCTGGTGGAACGGCACGACCGTGGCCATGCCCTCGACCACCAGCTCGTCCAGCGCGCGACGGGACCGGCGCAGCGCCTCCTCGCGGTTCTCACCGCTGACGATCACCTTGGCCAGCAGCGAGTCGAACTGGCCGCCGATGACCGTGCCGGACTCGACGCCCGAGTCCACGCGCACGCCCGGGCCGTCCGGCGGCACCCACGTGGTGACCGTGCCGGGGGCGGGCAGGAAGTTGCGGCCGGCGTCCTCGCCGTTGATCCGGAACTCGATCGAGTGACCGCGCGGCTCCGGGTCCTCGGTCCAGCGCAGCGGCTGGCCGTCGGCGATCCGGAACATCTCCCGGACCAGGTCGATGCCGGTGGTCTCCTCGCTGACCGGGTGCTCCACCTGCAGCCGGGTGTTGACCTCCAGGAACGAGATCACGCCGTCCTGGCCGACCAGGTACTCGACCGTGCCCGCACCGGCGTAGCCGGCCTCCTTGCAGATCGCGCGGGCCGAGGTGTGGATGGTCTTGCGCTGCTCGTCGGTGAGGAACGGCGCGGGCGCCTCCTCGACCAGCTTCTGGTGGCGGCGCTGCAGCGAGCAGTCGCGCGTGCCGACCACGATCACGTTGCCGTGCTTGTCCGCCAGCACCTGCGCCTCGACGT
>CBIMJO010001007.1:0-4430 GCA_966244135.1 uncultured Actinocrispum sp.
CACCTCGACGACGTCACCGAGGTTGAAGTGGTCGAAGAACCAGGAGGCGTTCGCCGCGTTGAGGTTGATGCAGCCGTGCGAGACGTTCGAACTTCCTTGCGCGCCAACGCTGTTCGGGTTCTCGTGGACGAACTCGCCGTCGTTGGACATGCGCATGGCGAAGTGCTCCAGCGACCGGTACGCCTTCGGGTTCGGCGGGCAGACGCCGTAGGTGCAGGAGTCCATGGTGTAGTCGCGCTGCTTGTCGGAGATGACGTGCGCGCCCAGGTGCGTCGGGGTGGCGTCCTTGCCCATGCTGATCGGCATGGTCTTGACCATGGTGCCGTTCTGGAAGATCTGCATCTGCTCGGTGTTGCCGTCCGCCTTGGCCACCCAGGAGTCGTGCACCGTGAGGTTCAGGTCGCGGTCGGTCTGCCCGTAGACCCCGCCGCCGAGGTCGACGCCGTACACGCCGGCGTGCAGCTTGATCGTGGTGCCGGCCTGCCAGTACACCTTGGGCCGGTAGTGCACCTCGCGCTTGCTGATCCAGTACCAGCCACCGGGCTGGTCCGGGGTCGCGGTGACCTTCAGCGACTTCTCGGCCGCGGCCTTGTCGGTGATGTCCTTGTCGAACTTCACCACCAGCGGCTGGCCGACGCCGACCTCGGTGACGCTGGGCGGGGGGATGAACGAGGGGAACGCGGTCGCCTTGGGCGCCAGGGTCTTCACCGTGACGTTCTGGTCGGCCTTCTTACCGTCGTCGGTGACCGCCGAGGCCTGGACGGCATAAGAGGAGCCATATGCGAGCGGCTCACTCGACGTCCAGGAAGTTTTGTCATCGGAATAGGAACCCTTTACTTTCGAGCCCTTGGCCGAGTTCGTGACCGTGACGGAATCGAGCTTGCCGCCGGTCGCCTTCACCACCACCGGATTGGTCGGGGAGACGTTGTCCCCGGCCGGCGTGACGTCGATCTTGACCGGTGGCGCGGCCGGAGAACTCCCAGCTGAGCCAGCAGTCGAGCCGTCCCCAGCGGCCGACGGCGAGTCTGTCGAGCTGCATGCCCCCGCGAACAGGACGCCGACCAGGATCGCGCCCGTTAGGAGCATTTTGTTCCGTTCAGTCATCGTTCCTCGCGCATTCTCGGCTGCTTCGATTCCCCACTTAACATGACGCCCCAGACCGCGAAAAGTTCATCGTTATCGGGCGGCTCACAATACGTCCGATTTGACCCGGGGCCTGCCGCAGGGTGTCTGATAGAGGGCATGACTTTGCAGGGGAAGGTCGCTCTGGTCACGGGGGCTTCGTCGGGGATCGGCGAGGCGACCGCCGAAGCGCTCGCCGCGGCGGGCGCCAACGTCGCGATAGCCGCCCGCCGCGTCGACCGGCTGGCCTCATTGGAGGAGAAACTCGCAGCTCAGGGCACCAAGGTGCTGAGCATCGCGCTGGACGTGACCGACGAGGACGCGTGCCGTTCGGCGGTCCAGCAGACCGTCGACCAGTTCGGTGGACTGGACATTCTGGTCAACAACGCCGGGCTGATGCTGCTCGGCAAGATCGAGGGCGCGGACACCACCGACTGGACGCGCATGATCAACACGAATGTGCTGGGGCTCATGTTCATGACGCATGCGGCGCTGCCCCACCTGCTGGCCGGTGGCGGCTCGATCGTGAACATCTCGTCGGTGGCCGGCCGGGTCGCCCGCCTGGGCTCCGGGGCCTACAACGCCTCGAAGTTCGCTGTGGGCGCGTTCAGCGAGGCGCTGCGCCAGGAGGTCACCGCCCGCAACGTGCGAGTGATCCTGATCGAACCCGGCATGGTGGCCACCGAGCTGCGCACCCACATCACCGACCAGGAGGCCAAGGCGAACGCCGAGGCGCGGGCCGGGCAGATGCGTCAGCTGCAGGCGACGGACATCGCCGGCGCGGTCGTGTGGGCCGTGACGCAGCCGGACCACGTCGCCATCAACGAGGTGCTCGTCCGGCCCACCGACCAGGTTCTCTAGATCTTTTCCATCGTCTTCACGCTGAGCTGCTGCCCGGGCGGGTTGCCCGCACAGCCCGTTCCCGGCAGCGGCAGGAACATCGACGCGGTGTCGTGCGGCGGGTAGATCCGCAGGCCACGCGTCTCGGTCGGCCGGCACACGTTGGTGTCGAAGTTGCGCACCTGCACGAACCCGACCGGCGCCTGGGCGCGGCCGTTCGGCGCCAGCGTGATCACCGGGCCCTTGTTGCCGACGCGCTCGGCCGCCGGGCCGACCTGGTGGCCGTCGTCGCCGGTCACGTAGGAGACGCCCGGGAAGCCCTGCATGGTGCAGGTCCGGCCGCTCTTGTTGCTGAAGATGATCGGCTGGTAGACGGTGCCGGCCGCCGCGTCGCCTTGGCCGAGGCTCAGGCTGAGGTCGGCCGCTTTGCACTCACCGGAGCCGCCGGGGGCCTGCTGTGGCGGCGGTGCCGGAACCCCGGCCGCCTCGGATGTGGGCGACTGTGTGGGTGTGTCGCTCGGCGTCTCCGGCAGAGGTGCGGACGCGGAGGGCGACGACGTGGTGATGTCGGGGACCGACGGGCTGGCGTTCGGCGTGGTCTGACTGCATGCCGCCAGCAGGACCAGGCTGCCCGCCGCCAGGATCCGGGTGATTGGAACGTTCATGGCGTTCGCCTCCAGTGTCATCGTCTGGATGCCCACTGTGAGGACGTACCGAAACCTACTGAGGTTGCGTCAGACGTTCACCAAGATGGCGGGCGGCGGCCTGGTCCATCGGGCCGTCCCGGTCGGTCAGCCGGTCGCCGATCACCACGCGGTGCTCAACCGTCTTGTTGCCGCCGTACTTGAACTTCGCCCGGGCGTTGATGATCGACAGTTCGATGCCGCGGATGCCCTTGAGCAGGCGATCTTCCGCGTCGAGCGAGGTGCGGCCGCCCTGTGGCTCGAAGTGGTTCAGCTGGCGGTTGAGCAGCTCCGCCTTCTGCGCGGGGTCGTCGATCACGGTGACGTCGCACTCGAACTGCACGGTCGCGTAGTACGAGGTCGGCACACCCAGCGTGGGGTCGTCGAGGGTGTTCCAGTCCGACGGGATGTACGTGTAGTCCCCTACCACTGACAGCAGTGCGCGCGGGTTCTCGTCGAACGCGGCCCAGATCGGGTTGGGGCGCGCGAGGTGCAGCCAGATCGTGGCGTCGCCGTCGAACACGAAGTGCGCGGGCGTCACCACCGGGAAGTCCCGGTCGCGGCCGGTGGCGATGAGCTGGCCGAAGTCCGGCAGCCACTTCAGCCACTCGGCGGGTACGGCGGCATCCCAAGGGTGAACCAGCATGCCACCAGCCTGAACACCGATGTGGACTTACGAAAGTGCCAGTGATCGGGTATTCGAGAGGGCCGCTAGCCGTGCATCAGCTCGAGGCCGGTCCACTCCAGGCACTGCCATGCGTCGCCGTTGGCCTCCAGCAGCACGTGACCGGTGTTGGGCAGGATGCCGATCTTGGCCACGCGGCCGTCGACGTTCTCGGCGAGCCACTCCGCGGCCAGCCGGATGGCGCCACCGTGGCTGACCAGCACGACCAGGCCGTCGGGGTGCTTGGCCTTGATCGCCTCGACGGCGGCCAGATAGCGGGTCTGGATCTCCTGGCCGCTTTCGCCGCCGGGCATGCACGCGCCGAGGTCGTCCTGCGTCCACTTGTCGTAGACCTGGATGAACGTCTTCAGGGCTTCCTCGGTGGTCTTGCCTTCGAGGTCGCCGACGAAGACCTCCTGCACACCCTCGATGACCTGCACGTCCAACCCGTGGGTCGAGGCGATGTGCTCGGCGGTCTGCTGGGCGCGGATAGCGGTGCTCGCGTAGACGGCGACCACCGGAGACGTGGCGATCCGGGCGGCGAAAGCGGCCGCCTGGGAGTGGCCCTCTTCGGTCAGCGGCGCGCCCGGCGGCCTGGAGTCCAGCGCGCGGGCGAGGTTCGACGGGGTCTGGCCGTGCCGCACGAGCAGCAGCTGGAGGGTGCTCATCGACCCTCCTGGATCTGGGCCACCCAGGCGCGGGCGGCCGCGTAGTCGTCGTCCGAGTTCTTCAGCATCGGCTCGGACGGCGTCCCGTCCGCCTTCGGATAGGACCCGAGGAACCGCACCTGGCGGCTGCTGCGGTGCAGGGCGGCCAGCGCGTCGGCGACCCGCTGCTCGGCGACATGCCCGTCGAAGTCCAGGTAGAACCGGTATTCGCCGTACAGGCCGCGCAACGGCCGCGACTCGATCCGGGTGAGGTTGATCCCCCGCAACGCCAGCTCGGACAGCGTGCTCGCGAGCGAGCCTGGTTCGTCGTGGGCGATCACCACGGCCAGCGATGTCCGGTCCGACCCGGTCGGCGCGGGCAACGCGGCGGGCTGGCTCAACAGCAGGAACCGGGTGACGGCGTTGCGTACGTCCGCGACGTCGGTGGCGAACTCCTCGAGCGGGTAGTGCAAA
>CBIMJO010001008.1:0-4429 GCA_966244135.1 uncultured Actinocrispum sp.
GGTGTCCTCCGAGGACAGTACGACCACCAGGGTCACCGCGACCGCGAACACGACGGCCGCGGCACCGAGCAGCAGCCCGATCTTGCGTTTCTTCCTCGGTGGCGGCGCGGGCGGCACGGGCATCGGCATGTACTGCGGGACAACAGGAGGCGGCGGCACGGCCACCGGCATCGACTGCGGCGTGCGCATCGTGCGCTCCGGGTCGGCCCGCCGGGGCTCGGGAATGGCGAGCAACGCGCCCCGCGCGACCACGGTCTCCGGCTGGTCCAGTGTGGTGGGCATGATGCCGACCCGCTCGTGCACCAGCCGCGCCACCATCGGGATCCGGCTCGTCCCGCCGACCAGGAACACCGCGTCCACCCTGGGCAGACCCGATTCCTTGATGGCCGCCGCGGTCAGCTCCACCGCCCGGCCCAGCGGCGCGGTGATCAACGCCTCCAGGTCGGCCCGGGTGACGTGCGCGTCGGCGAACGGCGGCGGCATGGGCACGTCCGTGTAGGTGTGCCGCGAGAGGGTCTCCTTGGCGCCCTGGACGTCCTGCGAGACCACGCGGCGACGGCGGCGGTCGGCCAGCCCACGGCCTTCCATGAGACCGCGCCAGGTCTCCGGATCCGTAGCGGACACGACCTGCCCAATGTGTTGCAGCAGCGCCTGATCCACGTCGGCGCCACCGAACGACGGGTCGCCTTTGGTTGCCAGCACGTGAAAACCCTGACCTGGCGCCCGCCGGACCACGCTCACGTCGACGGTTCCGCCGCCCAGATCCAGCACCGCCAACGCGTCGCCGGGGTTGTTGCCCGCATGGAACACCGCTGCGGCCACGGGTTCCGGCAGCAGGGTGATCTGCGCGGCGAGGCCGTTCGCGGCCTGGCGCAGCACCCGCGCCCGGATTCCGCCCCAGTCCGCCGGATGGGTGAGTACGAGCAGGTCGATGGCAGCGCCACCGGCGAACCTGCGGGCCTCCTCGACGGCCCGGGTGAGCACGGCGCGGATGACCTCGCGGACCTGGATGACCGTGTTGCCCAGCAACAACTCGGGCTCGTCGATGCGGCGCTTCGGGTTCGGCTCGAACCGGGACGGGTCCACCGCGGCCTGCCGCTCGGCCTCCAGGCCCACGAACAACGTGCCGTCGGTGGCGGCGTAGACGGCCGACGACATCACCGGTCGACCGTCGATGGCGACGACCTCGGGCGCGCGGCCGTTCACCGAGACCGCGATGCACGTACTGGACGTGCCGAAGTCCACCGCGACCCGCAGCGCCATCTAGTCCGTCACCCCCAGAAGTCCCGGCATCAAGAGGATCGTAGGGGTCGCTCAGTCTTCCTGGTCGAGCAAGCCCGCGTCGTGCACCAGCAGCGCGATCTGCACCCGGTTGTTCAGGCCGAGCTTGGTGAAGATGCTGGATACGTGGGTCTTCACGGTCGGCACGCTCATGTACAGCGCGGCCGAGATCTCCGCGTTGGACTTGCCCTGGCCGACCGCCACCGCGACCTCGCGTTCCCGTGCACTGAGGCCGTCCAGCCTGGTCTGCGCGCGGTTGCGGTCCTGGTCCTCACCGGCGACCCGGGCGATCAGCCTGCGGGTGACCGCAGGCGACAGGACCGGTTGGCCGGCCGCGACCTGCAGGACGGCGTTGACGATCTGGGCGGGTGGCGTGTCCTTCAACAGGAACCCGGCCGCGCCCGCGCGCAGTGCCCGCAGCACATGGGCGTCCGCGTCGAACGTGGTCAGCACGATCACCTCGGGCGCGTCCCGCCGGGCGCGCAGGGCCTCGGTGGCGGTCAGGCCGTCCATCACCGGCATCCGGATGTCCATCAGCACCACATCGGGGGCGTGCCGGTCGACCAGCGGCTGGACCTCGGTGCCGTCGGCGGCCTCGGCGAGCACCCGGATGTCCGGCGCGCCACGGAGCATCATCGCCAGGCCGGCCCGGACCAGCGGGTCATCGTCCACAATGAGCACACCAACCGTCATGACGGCCACGGTAGACAGGCCCGTACCCGCCAGCCGCCGCCGGTCACCGGTCCGTGCTCCAGGGTGCCTTTGGCCAGCGCGACCCGTTCCGCCAGGCCGATCAGGCCCTTGCCGTTGCCGGGCGCGGACGGCCGGGCCGGCTCGGTGTTGTGCACCTCGATGGTGAGCCCTTCGCCTGGGGCGCCTCGCAAACGGACGCTGACGTCGGTGCCGGGGGCGTGTTTGCGGGCGTTGGTCAGGGCTTCCTGGACGATCCGGTAGGCCGGGCGGCCCAGGCGGTCGGGCACGGTGTCCGGGACGTCCGCCTGGAGTTCCACGCGCATGCCCGCGGTGCGGGAGTCGGCGATCAGCTCGGGCAGGTCGGCGAACTTGGGCTGCGGCAGTTCGTCGACGGGGGCGCGCAGGACGCCGATGACCTCGCGAAGGTCCTGCAGGGCTTGATGAGCGCTCTCCCGGATGACGGTCGCCGCCCGCGCTATGTCCTCTTTGGACGCTGCCTGGTTGAACTCCAGCGCGCCCGCGTGCACGCTCAACAGCGACAGCCGGTGGCCGAGGACATCGTGCATCTCCCGGGCGATCTCGGTTCTGGCCTCACGGACCGCACGGTCGCGTTCGGACCGGATGAGCTGGCGGCGGTTGTGGATGTACAGCCCCCACCCCACCGCGGCGCCCTGCACGGCCACGCCGAACCCCCACCAGAACCACGGCGTGAGCTCAGGTTCGGGCCGCAACTGCGAATAGACCGTCGCCGCGGCCACACTCACACCGAACACCATCACCGTGACCTTCGGCGGCCGATGCACGGCGACGAAGAACAGCGACAGCAGCATCGCCCCGGAAATCAACTCCGAGAACGTCGACAACCCCATCAACACCAGCGCGACATGCACCGGCCACCGCCGCCGCAACCACAAAGCCAGACACCCCACCACCCCCGCGAACTGATCCACGTCGAACAACCACCGCGGATCCGGCAGATCCCGCAACCGCGCCCCCGCCAGCACCAACCCGAAAACCACCGCGACCACGAACGCGAGCGAGTCCACCACCCAATCCCGCCCCGACCGCCGCACACCCATACCCCCGGACATTAGCCGGACCAGCGACGACGCTCCTCATACTTTGGTCTGCGGTCAGTCCTCGTCGTAGCCGGCGTCGCGATAGGCGGCGAACCCCGGTGGCAACGAGGCGGTCTCCGCCACCGCGGAGGATCGTCGTGGTGGTCACCGAGCGCACCCGCCCGGACCGGGGGCCGGGCGGGTGACGGCAGGGTTCAGTCCTGGATCCAGGCGACGTGGATGACCTGCTGGCCCAGTTTGCGGCTGACCATCGTGCCGCGGCCGGGTGGCAGCGCCTTGGTCTTGTACGTGCCCAGCAGGACGCCTTCGTCCTTGCTGCCGCTGCCGACCAGGCCCGGGCTGGACAGCTCCTTGAGCTTGCCCAGGATCGGGTCGAACGACGCCCGCGAGGCGCCACCGGTGCGCCGCGTGACGATCATGTGCATACCGACGTCCTTGGCCTGCGGCAGGAACTCCTGCAACGGCGCCAGCGGGTTGCCGCTGGAGGTCGCCACGAGGTCGTAGTCGTCGACGATCACGAACAGCTCCGGGCCCGACCACCAGGACCGGTTCTTCAGCTCCTCCTGGGTGGTGTCCGGGCCGGGCAGCCGCTTGCGCAGCGACCCGAGCACGTCGCCCATCATCTCGTTCAGCTGGTTCGCGCTGACCGCGTAGCCCAGCAGGTGGTTGGTGTTGATGAACCCCAGCATCGTGCGCCGGTAGTCGACCAGCAGGATGACGACGTCGTCCTCGGAGTAGCGGTCCATGATCCCGCGCACGATGGTGCGCAGCAGGTTCGTCTTGCCGGACTCGCCGTCCGCGAACGCCAGGAAGTGCGGCTCGGCGTCGAAGTCGAGGTAGACCGGGGCCAGCTCGTCCTCGTTCACGCCGATCGGGATCAGCCTGGTGTTGCGGAACTTGTCCTGCTTGATCAGGTCGTCGTACGGCATCAGGTCGGGCAGCAGGCGGACCGGCGGCGCGGCCGGGCCACGCCAGCAGGACCGGATCTT
Source organism: uncultured Actinocrispum sp. (assembly GCA_966244135.1). GTDB lineage: Bacteria > Actinomycetota > Actinomycetes > Mycobacteriales > Pseudonocardiaceae > Kibdelosporangium. Next base: position 4,043 of record CBIMJO010001008.1, read on the forward strand.
GGCGATCGCGTCCTGCACACCGGCACCGACGTCCTCCGCGCTGCTGGAGTTGTCGATCCGCGGCAGGCCCACCAGGAAGTGCAGCTTGTCGCGGGACAGGCCACGGCCGGGGCGGCCCGGCGGGATGTTCACCGCGACCCGGCGGTCGATGTCGGACTCGGTCGGGTCACCCAGCCGCAGCTCGAACCGGGTGCCCATCAGGTCCTTGACCGCCGGCCGGATCTCCGCCCACCGGTTGGCCGCGACGATCACGTGCACGCCGTAGGACAGACCCTGCGAGACCAGGTTGACCACCTGGGCCTCGAGCGTCTCGAACTCCTGGCGGAAGTTCAGCCAGCCGTCCACCACCAGGAACACGTCGCCGAACGGGTCGTCCGGCATCTCGCC
>CBIMJO010001009.1:0-4428 GCA_966244135.1 uncultured Actinocrispum sp.
GACCATGTCGGCCATGGCATCGAGAGCAACATCGCGCCGCGCCCTGTTGGGCGGGGCTTTGGCCGTGACCGCAGGCTTGACCAGCACCGCGACATCCGCCGCCGAGGAGGTGGACCCGCTCTCGCTGTGGCGGGACGGGCGGCCGCGTCCCGGCGTTGCGGGACTGCTGAAGCTGTTCGCCGCGACGCCGGTGGTGGCGCTGAACGAAGGCGTGCATCACCTGCAGGACACCTGGGATTTCCTGACCGCGGTCATGGTCCATCCCGGTTTCCGGGCGGTCGACGCGGTCGTCGTCGAGCTCGGCAACCCCCGGTACCAGAACATCGCCGACGATTACGTCACCGGCGGGATCGTCCGCCGGTCCCAGCTGCAGAAGGTGTGGCGCGACACCACGCAGAGCCTCTCGGCTCCCGGCAACGTCCCGGCCATCTACCGCGTGTTCGACATCGCCAGGACGATCAACACCTTCATCCCACGCGGCCGCCCGCTCCGTGTCCTGCTGGCCGACCCTCCCATCGACTGGAGCCGGATCAGCAACCCCGACGATTTCGCGTCCTTCCTGTCGCAGCGCGACACCAGCTGGGCCAACGTGATCACGCGTGAGGTCCTCGACAAGGGACTGCGCTGCATCACCATCGGCGGCGGACTGCACTTCTTCCGCAACCTGCCCTTCATCGGCTTCACCCCACCCGGCACTCCCCCACCTCCTCACAAGCCCTCGGTCGTGGAACTGGTCGAACAGCGCCACCCCGGCTCGGTAAGCGTCGTGCACACCCACGCACTGGTCGCGAAGGACAAGATCACCGACGTCGAGCAGATCGTCACCGACTGGCCCCGGCCCGCTATCGCCGCGGCCAAGAGCACCCGCTACGGCCGCGTACCCGCCGCCACCATCATCGGCGACCTCCCACCCGACATCGCCCGACGCCTGGACGGTCTCACCGTCGCGGACCTCGCCGACACTGTCCTGTTCCTCGGCCGGCGCCGCGACCTCGCCACCGCGGTACCCGACTGGGAAGCGTTCTACGAGCCCACCTACTGGGCCGAACTCAGCCGCCGCAAGACCGTCACCGGCTACCCCGGCGACCTCGACCAGCACCGCCACGAGGCCGGCCCCGCGATGTTCCCGCAGGACAGGTGATTGCGAACAAACCCTGTGGGACTACCACAACATGGGCCAGCACGTCACCATGTCGGTCGGGAAACCCGGCCGAGCCCTCAACTGTCCACAATAGACGGGTACGGTCACAACGTGGTCCGGCTGGTCAGGCTGTTGAGCATGACCTGCGCACGGGTTCTGAGCACTATCGGGTGGTTGCGCAGGTCGATCAGCAGTTGCTCCAAGTGGTCGGCGTCATCGGTCCGCACCAGTAGGATCACGTCGCTGTCGCCGGCGACCGTGTAGGCCAGGCGCACCTCCGGGCGGGACTCGAACAGGCGGACGGCCTCCTCCCGCTGGGCGCGCTCGGTGCAGAACACCTCCACCAGCGTGTGCATCTTGCGCGGACCGGGCTCGTCCACGATCGCCGTGTAGCCCCGGATGACCCCGTCCCGTTCCAAGCGGGTCATCCGCCGTTTGACCGCGGGAACCGACAACGACACCTCGGCCGCGATGTCGGTGAGACTGGCCCGCCCATCGACGACGAGCCGGTTAAGAATCTGACGATCGACCCCGTCCATGTTCAAAATATAACAGGAATTGCAAGGTTCGCAGCTTTATATGAACCAGCAAGCGGATTACGCTCTCGGTGGTCGCCTGTCCGGCATCGTCTTGTGGGAGAACCCACCATGAGTGATCGCACAGTGCCCCCATATCGTCTACGCCGGTTCGCCGTGCTTTCCTTGGCTGCCGCGCTGTCTATCGCGGTCTGCGTTTCCCGCCGCGGCCGCGGACACCGGGGATGGACCGGCTCGTCAGCTGAATGTCCTTGTACAGAAGGACATTCACGCCGGTGTGCCGGGTGTGGTGGTACGCGTGGACGACGGCCGGACAGCACCGGACGGCGGACCGTGAGCGTGGTCAGCACGACCCAGTTCGGCCTGCGTGACCCGAAACTCGGCGCCGCCGACCAGAAAGTGGTCGACGCGGCGATCTGCGCCATGCTCGGCAAACCCGTCCCGGCGAACTGACAGGCGGCGAACATGTTGGAACACGAGGAAATCCTCATCCGCACCGGGGCACGGTCGGGCCTGCCGGTCATCATCGCGGTGCATTCGACGGCGTTGGGCGAGGCGGCCGGCGGCTGCCGGATATGGTCCTACCCGGACTGGCGGGCCGGGTTGGCGGACGCCCTGGTGCTGTCCGAGGCCATGACCTTCAAGTGTGCGGCGGCAGGTCTGGATCTCGGCGGCGGGAAGTCCGTCATCGTCCTGCCACCGGGCGCCACCCTTGCCGGGGACCAGCGGCGCCAGGCGTTGCTGGACTTCGGGGACGCGGTGCAGTCACTGGAAGGCCGGTATCACGCCGGTGAGGATGTCGGCAGCACCGCCGAGGACATGTGGATCGCGCGGGAGCGGACATCCTGGGTGCACTGCCTGCCGGTGGAGCACGGCGGCAGCGGCGAACCGTCGGAACTGACCGCCATCGGCGCGATGGCGGCCATCGAGGCCACATGGGAGCACCTTGCCGGAACGTCATCGTTGGCCGGCCGGCGCGCTACCGTCGTCGGCCTGGGCCAGGTCGGCGGCCGGCTCGCCGGTCTGCTGGCCGAAGCGGGTGCGCAGCTCACCGTCACGGACATCGATCCCCGTCGTGCGGAACTGGCGCGCACGGTCGGCGCTCGCTGGGTGGAGCCAGCGGCGGCGATGACCACGGAGACCGACATCCTCGTGCCCGCCGCGCTCGGCGGGGTGCTCAGCGCGGACGTCGCTCCCCTGCTGCGCTGCGCCGCTGTGGTGGGCCCCGCCAACAACCAGCTCACGGACGCCTCGGTGGCAGATGTGCTTGCGGCTCAAGGGATCCTGTGGGCGCCCGACTTCGTGGTCAACGCGGGCGGCGTCATCCACGGCGCGATCATCGACTTCGGCGGTGGCACGGTCGAGCAGGCGACCACCATGGCACGTGGCATCGGCCCACGCCTGGCCGGCATCTACAAGCAGGCCACCACCACCGGCTGCACGCCACACGCGGTTGCCACCGACCACGCCCACCAACGCATCGCTCAAGCCAAGGCTCAGGACGCAAGCCGACCATGACACCTTGGCAGGCACCCGGTCACCACTGGTGGCCGGGTGTCTCCTTGACGGTCTTCATGGCGAACTGGGAGGCGGTGCGGGCGACGCCGGGCATCCGCGTCAGTTCGGCCATGTAGAACTGTTCGTACGCCTCGATGTCCGGGACGGCGACCTGGATCAGGTAGTCCGGGGTGCCGAACATCCGGCGGCAGGAGACGATCTCGTCCAGGCCGAGGCAGGCGGCCTCGAACGCTTCGATGGTTTCCGCGCGCTGGTCGGCCATGTCGACGTGGACCAGGACGGCCAGCCCGCGGCCGAGCGCGCGTGGGTTGACGGCGGCGTGGTACCCGGTGATCACTCCTGCTGCCTCCAGTGCGCGAACACGGCGCAGGCACGGCGACGGCGACAGCCCCACCCGGTCGGCGAGTTCGTTGTTCGGTAGCCGACCATCGGCCATCAACTGCGCAATAATTGCCCGATCAATCGCGTCCATAGCACATCATGCTAATAGCGACGATCGTTCACGCAATATTCGCCATCGGCTGCGCCGTGCCTCCGGCTACCGTCAGTCCACATGAGAACATCCCAGGAGGACGTCCTCCTTGCCAGCACTGGAGACCTCGTCCTCGACGCGGCGGCGCGGGCCAACGCGAACGAGTTGCTGGCCCGGTTCACCGATGCCTACGAGGAGTCGCTTCCCCGCCTCCCGATCGTGCCCGATCTCGACCGCGCCACACTGAAAGGCTTGCTCACCGAGCCTTTCCCGGACGTCGGTATCGGTGTGGCGGGGTTCTTCGCCGATCTCGAACACCGCGTTCTGCCCAATTCGACGGCCATCGCCCATCCACGCTTCCTCGCGTACGTGCAGGGCCCGCCCAACGGGATCGGCCCCTACGCCGAGGCCGTTGCCGCTGTGCTGAACCAGAACTGCAACTTCTGGCAGCTGTCGCCGGCCGCGAGCGTCATCGAACGCTCGGTTCTCGCCTGGCTCGCCGGGCTCTTCGAGCTGGGCGAGGCATCGGGCGGGATCCTGACCAACGGCGGATCATCCGCCACGCGAGAGGCGATCACCACTGCCTTGACCGACCGCAGGCCAGGTTTCCGTGAGCAGGGGCTACAGTCCGGTGCGGCGCCGCTGGTGCTCTACACCTCCGCGGAAGCTCACCGCAGCGTCGACAAGGCCGCCGCGATCCTTGGGATCGGCTTGGCCAACGTCCGGCACATCCCGGTCGACGAGGCTTTCCGGATGCGTGC
>CBIMJO010001010.1:0-4427 GCA_966244135.1 uncultured Actinocrispum sp.
ATGGGGGTCGCGGACGATCCACCTGGGATCGCTGGAACGGACGACTTCAGCCGAAGTTGACGCCTTCGCCGCGGTAGGTGGGGACTGTGCGTTCGATGCGGTCGCCGCGGACGAGGTGGTACTCCTGGAAGCGCTCGGCGAGCTCGCCGGCCTTGGAGTGGCGCAGCCAGACCCGGTCGCCGAGTTTGAGGGTGTCCGCGGCTTTGCCGGTGACGGGGGTCTGGACTTCGCCGGCGCCTTCGAGGCCGAGCAGTTTCAGGCCCTCGGGCAGGTACGGGATCGGTTCGCGGTCGCGGCCGACGGGGCCCGAGGCGATGTAGCCGCCGGCGAACAGGGTGGCGATCCGGGCGGCGGGGCGGCGGACGACGGGCAGCGCGAACAGCGCGGCGGGGTTCGGGGTGAAGGCGCGGTAGCCGTCGAACAGGCCAGGGCCCATCAGGCCGGACCCGGCGGCGACCTCGGTGACGGAGGGGTCGGAGGAGGTCAGCTCGAGGCTGCCGGTTCCGCCGCCGTTGACGAACTCCAGCGGCGCGACGTCCCGGACGGCGGCCACAACGGCCGACCGACGTTTGATCAGCTCCTGCCCGGACCGTCCCTGCATCCAGTGCACGAGCGAGCCACGCAGCTTGTGTCCCGGCGGGTTGTCACCCAATCCGGCGATCTGTCCCTCGTAGGACATGAGGCCCACGAGGGAGAACCCGGGGCGCTTGACGATCTCGTTGGCCAGGCGGACGGCCTGCCGAGGCGTCCGGATCGGGGATCGGCGGGTGCCGACGTGCACGCCCGGGAGGGGACGCCAGGAGGCGTCGAGTTCCAGGCAGACGCGGATCGGGGGATGATCGGTGCCCAGCGCCGAGTCGACCAGGTCCAAGTGGTCCGCCGAGTCGGCGATGATGGAGATGACCTGCAGGGCGTGCGGGTCGGCAGCGAGTTCCCGGAGTGCGGCGTGGTCGGTTGTCGGGTAGGCCACCAGGATGTCGGTGCCGGCCAGCGGGGTGTCCCGCCACTTGCCGGCCAGCCAGAGGGCCTCGCGCAGCGAGTAGGACATGACGCCCTCGAACCCGTGCATGCCGAGCACGCGTTGCAGCAGGTACTCGCACCGGACGGACTTGCTCGCGACGCGGATCGGCCGACCGCCCGCGCGCAGCACGAGGTCGGTCGCGTTCGCGTCGAACGCGTCCAGGTCCACCACCGCGAGAGGGGCGTCGAGGCCCTTGGTGGCCGTGTCCAAGTTCGCCTGCTGGGTCACGCCCCCACAGTACGTCCAAAACGCTTGAAATGTGAATAGGATTCACTTACGGTGTCTCGAAACGCTTCAGCGGAGGTAAGGATGCCCCCCGTGTGGACCAACTGGGCCCGGACGGCCACCGCCACCCCGGCGAGCATCGCCAGGCCGGGGAGCCTGGGGGAGATCGCCGAGACGGTCACCGACTCGGCCAGGGCCGGCCGGCGCGTGAAGGTGATGGGCGCCGGGCACTCCTTCACCTCGATCGCCTCCGCCGATCAGGCGACGGCCGTCGACCTGTCCGGTTGGACCGGGATCGAGTCCGCCGACCGCGACTCCGGCCTCGTCACCGTTCGCGGCGGGACCACGATCAAACAGCTCAACGCCGCCCTCGACCGGCTCGGCCTGGCGATGACCAACCTCGGTGACATCGACGCGCAGACCATCTCGGGCGCGATCTCCACCGGGACCCACGGCACCGGCGCCAAGCTGGGCGGGATCGCCACCCAGGTCACCGCGCTCGAGCTCGTGCTCGCCGACGGCGCGGTGGTCCGCTGCTCGGCCGACGAACACCCGGAGCTCTTCCACGCCGGCCGGGTCGGCCTCGGCGCACTCGGTGTGATCGCCAGTGTCACGTTGCGCTGTGAACCGGCGTTCGCGCTGGTCGCCGACGAGCGGCCGGAGCCGCTGGAGCAGGTGCTCGAGCAGCTGGACGACCTGATCACCGGGCACGACCACATGGAGTTCTACTGGTTCCCGTACGGTCGCAAGGCTTTAGTCAAACGGAACAACCGGCTACCGCTCGACGCGCCCACCCGACCGCTCAGCCCGGCCAGGCGGTATTTCGAGTACACGGTCATGGAGAACGTCGCCCTGCAGGCCACCTGCTCGCTCGGGAAAACCGTGCCCAAGCTGGTGAAACCGCTCAACCGGCTGGCATCGACCGTGCTCTCGCCGCGCAATTACAGCGACACCTCGCACCGGGTCTTCGTCACCTCGCGCAATGTCCGGTTCGTCGAGTCGGAGTACGCCGTGCCGCGGGAATCGCTGGCCGACGTGCTCGCCGAGCTGCGGGCGCTGGTGCCGACGCTGGCCGATCCGGTGATGCTGCCGGTGGAGATCCGGGTCGCGGCCGCCGACGATATCTGGCTGTCCACCGCCTACCAGCGGGATTCCGCCTATTTCGCGATCCACCAGTATCTGGGCCTGCCGTACCGGGACTATTTCGCCGGCTTCGAGAAGATCGTCGCCCAGGTCGGCGGGCGCCCGCACTGGGGCAAGATGCACAGCCTCGATTCCACCGTGCTGCGCGAGCGCTATCCGCACTTCGACGATTTCCGGCGGGTGCGGGCCGACGTCGATCCCGGCCGCCTGTTCACCAACGCCTATCTTGATCAGGTTCTGGGTACGAGCTGAGCGATAGCGATCTCCGTTGGCGTTTCACCCCTGGTCAGCTCCAGGGTTAGCCCGATGGTGTTGTCGTCGTCGAGCAGACCCACCAGCACGGCGGCGACGTCCTGACGCGAGATCTGGCCCCGCGGCAACGGCGGCACGGACAGGCGGACCAGGCCGGTGCCGGGGTCGTCCAGCAGGCCGCCCGGACGGAGAATGGTCCAGTCGAGATCGCGGGCGCGCAGATCGTCCTCGGCCGCGGCCTTCGCCTTGAGGTAGATCCGGAAGGTCTCGTCGACCGACGGGTCGTCGGACCGGTTCAGGCCCATCGAGGAGATCTGTACGAACCTTCGGACGCCGGCAAGTTCGGCCGCTTGGGCGAACAGGGCGGCCGCGCCGCGGTCGACAGTGTCTTTGCGGGCGTTACCGGATCCGGGACCGGCACCGGCCGCGAAAACGGCTGCGTCCGCACCGGCCAGGGTCTTGGCGACCTCGTCGGGCGTGGCCCGCTCGAGGTCGAGCACCGCCGGTTCGGCACCGGCTTCGCGCAGGTCATCCGCCTGGGCGGGATTGCGGATCAGGCCGACCGGCTCGTCACCCCGCGTGGAGAGGAATCGTTCGAGGTGCAGTGCGATCTTGCCGTGCCCACCGGCGATGACTACGCGCATGCACCCCAGCGTAGGGCCGCGGGCTCAGGCCGACAGAACGCGCTCGTAGGCCACTTCGTTGACCCAGCGGGACACCGCGTCGATGCCCGCGGTCACGCGGTCGCCACGGCCCGGCAGGTCGAGGTCCACGCCGTTGTCCGGGTCCGCGCTGACCACCGCGATGCCGTACGTACGGGCGCGGGGCAGGCAGTTGGCCAGGTAGTCGTGGGTCAGGACGACCGACGAGGGCACGACCATCGCGGTGTCGCCGTAGCGCGCGAACGGCGCCAGCGAGGCGAGACCGGTGCGCCAGTGCCGCACGACCGCCAGCACACCGACGATCCGCACCGCGGCAGCGGGAACCTGGCCGGCGAACTCGGGCCACACCCAGGTGGAGACGGTGGCGCGGTCGGTGACCGGCGCCTGGCCGAGGCAGATCCGCTCGGCGTGCGCGTCCGGCAGCAGCTCGGCGACCAGGGAGACCCGGCGGCCCAGCAACGTCATCGGCGGCAGCGCGACGCCCGGCCAGCCCAGCTGGGCGACTGCCGCCGAGGCAAGCTCGTCGTCTGGGGCGGGAAGCTCGACGGCGGACGGTGCCGGCAGTGACTTGACGTCGTCGCTCACTGCCATTCGTCCTGGAATGCCGGTCACGAAGCCCCGCCTCCTCTACCTCGACCGTGCCCCGGGATGGTCACGGGCCGAACTGGTACATGGAATTTGGTACCAGCTCGAACCGGGCCCAACGCAGACCCGCACCGTCTCCAGCGACGACCGGCGCCCGGCGGTCGGTGACCGGTCGACGAGCCGCTTGTCGTCTTCAGCCGGGCAATGCTGCCGTCCGGGTGAGATGCCATCCGACTGGCAGAACGCACCGGCTACTCAAAGTAGGAAGTAACAAAAAGGTGTCCGCCATCACAAAACCGTGAACTACATGCCTGTAGTTCCAGCCCCAAAGTGCAGAAATCCCCGCCCACCTCAACAAACGTGGACGGCCACCAAGGGTTCCCGCCGACTTTCCCCGCCGGCGAGCAAAAGTCCGCCGACCGAATGGCACACAAGAAGCCCAATGCCAAAGACTGGTGAAACACGTAGACCAAACGGCCTATAAGCACCTCCACCCACCGACAACAACGGCCCGAACCTCAGCCCAAAACCCAAACCCC
>CBIMJO010001011.1:0-4422 GCA_966244135.1 uncultured Actinocrispum sp.
CAACAGCAGGCCGACGCCTTCGCCGAACCCGGCGCCGTCGGCCGCGGCCGCGAACGACTTGCACCGGCCGTCCGGCGACAACCCGCGCTGACGGCTGAACTCGATGAACAGCCCCGGCGTCGCCATGACCGTGACACCACCGGCCAACGCGAGGGAGCAACCGCCATCCCGCAGCGACTGCACTGCCAGGTGCAGGGCGACCAGGGAGGACGAGCATGCGGTGTCGACCGTGATCGCCGGGCCCTCGAACCCGAACGTGTAGGCGACCCGGCCGGAGGCGACGCTGCCCGCACTGCCGTTGCCGAGAAAGCCCTCGTACTCCTGGGGAACCTCGTGTAACCGGGAGGCGTAGTCGCTGTACATCACACCCGCGAATACGCCGGTCTTGGTGCCACGCAACGAGACCGGGTCGATCCCGGCGCGTTCGACCGCCTCCCACGAGGTTTCCAGCAACAGCCGCTGCTGCGGGTCGGTCGCCAGGGCTTCGCGTGGGCTGATACCGAAGAACTCGGGGTCGAAGTAGTTGGCGTCGTGCAGGAAGCCGCCTTCCCGGGCGTAGGACCGGCCGGGCCGGTCCGGGTCCGGGTGGTAGATCTCGTCGATCCGCCAGCCGCGGTCGGCCGGGAACCCGGCGACCGCGTCCGTGCCCGAGGAGACCAGCTCCCACAGGTCCTCGGGGCTGCGCACACCACCGGGGTATCGGCAGCTCATGCCGACGATCGCGACCGGTTCGGTGCCGGCCGCCTCGGCCTGGGCCAGCTGCTGCCGGGTCTGGTGCAGGTCCGCGGTGACCCACTTGAGGTAGTCGAGCAGTTTCTCTTCGTTCGCCATCGCGACGGCCTCTCTCGCGGGTCAGGGCCTGGCCGGGTCGAGGCCGCGGCCGAGCTGCTTGTCGATGAAGTCGAAGATCTCCTCCGAGCCGGCCGAGGCGATCAGCGCGGCGGTCTCGTCCGGTTTGGCCCACTCCGCGGCCAGCGCCCGCAGCTTCGCGGCGATGGCCTGGGTGGTCTCGTCGTCGGCCCGCAGGGCGGCGAGCGTGCCGCCGAGCTGGGTCAACTGGGCCAGAACGGACTGGGCGGGATCGGGTTCGGGCACGACCAGCTGCGACAACAGCAGGTCGGTCAGCGAGGACGGGGTCGGGTGGTCGAACACGAGGGTCGCGGGCAGCCGCAGCCCGGTGGCGGTGTTGAGGCGGTTACGCAGTTCCACCGCGGTCAAGGAGTCGAAACCGAGGTCCTTGAACGGTTTCTCCGCGTCGGTACCGCCGTTGGTACCGAGCACCGTGGCCACCGTGCCGCACACCAGGTCCAGCAGAATCGCTCGCTGCTCGGTTTCGGCCAGCCCGGCCAGCCGACCGGCCACGTCGGCCGTTCCCTCGGCAGCGGCGGCTCGCTTGGCTTGCGTACGAACGAGTCCACGCAACACCGGCGATGCCATCCCGGAACTCATCAACGCCCGCAACGCAGGCATGTCGAGCCGTGCCGGGGCCAGCAACGGTGTGGTCAGGCCGAGTGCGGTGTCCAGCAGGGCAAGACCCTGCTCGGACCCGAGCGGGGCGACACCACCACGGCTGATCCGGGCGAGATCGGCCTGGTCCAGGTGCCCGGTCATGCTGCTGGCCTGACCCCACAGACCCCACGCGAGCGCGGTCGCGGGCAGGCCCTGGGCGCGCCGGAAGTGCGCGAGGGCGTCCAGGAACGTGTTGGCGGACGTGTAGTTGGCCTGACCCGGGTTGCCCAGGGTGCTAGCCAGCGAGGAGAACAGCACGAACGCGCCGAGATCGCGGTCCTGGGTCAGCTCGTGCAGGTGCCAGGCGGCGTCGGCCTTCGGCCGGAGCACCGCTGCGAACCGTTCCGGCGTCTGGCCCGCGATCGTGCCGTCGTCCAGGACACCGGCGGTGTGCACGACTGCGCCAAGTTTGTCCACAGTGGATAGCAACTCTGTCAGCGCATCCCGGTCGGCGGCATCGCACGCTTCGACGCGAACGTTCGCGCCGAGCGAGGTCAGCTCGTCCACCAGCTCGGTCGCACCTTCGGCATCGCGGCCGCGGCGGCTGATCAGCAGAAGGTCTCGCACCTCGTGCTGGGTGACCAGGTGACGGGCGATGAGCGAGCCGAGCGTGCCGGTCGCGCCGGTGATCAGGACCGTTCCGTCCAGACGGGCCGGGACTGCTGGCTGGATTGGGACCCGGGCCAGCCGGGGCACGGTCGCGATCCCTTCCCGTAGAACGACCTGCGGCTCACCGGACAGGACCGCCGCGGCGATCGCGTCCTGGGAGGCGGGCGCGCCGTCGGTGTCGACCAGGACGAACCGCCCCGGGTTCTCCGACTGCGCGGTCCGCACCAGGCCCCACACCGGTGCCTGCCCCAGGTCTTCGACGTCCTCACCCGCAGCCGACCGCGTGATCACGGCCAGTTTCGAGGACTCGTACCGATCATCCGCCAGCCACTGCTGAACGAGTTCCAGCGCAGCCGTGGTCGAGGCGTGCACATCGGCGACCGTGTCTCCGGTGCTGGCACACCACGGCGCCACCACAACTTCCGGAACCTCAGGCAGAGCTTCGAGTGACGCGTAGTGCTCGCCGGGCAGGCTCAGTGAGTCGTCGCCGATGACCGCCCACTCAACCTGTGCGGGCGGAAGCGGGACTCGTGCCCAGTCCACTGTGTACAGCGAGTCGTAGTGCTTGGCGCGGGCCGATGCCAGTTGGTCGGCGGAGACAGGCCGGATGGTGAGTGACTCGACCGTGGCCACCGGGGTGCCGGTGGCGTCGGTGACCGTGATCGTGACGCTGTCCTCGCTCGTCCAGCGCAGACGTGCCCGCAGCGCTCCGGCGCCGGTCGCGTGCACAGTCACTCCCGTCCATGCGAAGGGCAGCCGGACCGGCAGATCCTCGTCGTTCTCGCTGGGCAGGCCCAGGGCGTGCAGGACCGAGTCGAGCAAGGCCGGGTGAACGGCGAACCGGCCGGCGTCGTCCTGCTGCTGCTCGGGCAGGCGGACCTCCGCGTAGATCTCCTCGGCCGAGCGCCACGCGGCGGTCAGGCCCTGGAATGCGGGCCCGTACTGCAGACCGTGGTCGGCCAGGCGCTCGTAGAAGTCCGCCACCGGCACGGGTTCGGCATCCGGCGGCCACGGGAACCCTTGGGCGCGGGTCGAAGCGGGGGAGAGGAACCCGGTGGCGTGCCGGGTCCAGTCGTCCTCGGCGCGGCTGTGCACGGAGATCTGACGGCGGCCGGTGTCGTCCGGCCCGCCGACGGTCACCTGCAGCTGGGCCGGGCCGGCGAGCACCAGCGGGGCCTCGATGGTCAGCTCGTCCACCCGGTCGCAGCCGCACTGCCCGCCCGCTTCCAGCGCCAGCTCGACGAAAGCCGTGCCGGGCAACAGAACCGTGCCGGCCACGGCGTGGTCCGCCAGCCAGCGGTGGGTGTGCAACGACACCCGGCCGGTCATCAGGAACCCTTGGTCGTCGGCCAGGTCCACGGCCGCGCCGAGCATCGGGTGCTCGGCCGCCTTGAGACCCACCGTGCTGACGTCCCCGGCGGTCGCGGACGACTCCAGCCAGTACCGCTTGCCCTCGAAGGGATACGTCGGCACGTTGACCAGACGTCCTTCGGGCACCGGCCAGCTGACCGCCGCACCTCGGACGTGTGCCTCGGCGGCCGAGGTCAGGAACCTCGTCATGCCGCCCTCGTCCCGGCGCAACGTGCCCAGCACGATCGCGGGCAGGTCCGCCAGTCCCGGCACGAGCACGGGATGCGGGCTGGTCTCGATGAACGTGCGGTGCCCGTCGGCCAGTAGGAGCTGTGTGACCTCGTCGAACCGGACGGTCTGGCGCAGGTTGCGGTACCAGTACCCAGCGTCGAGCGCGGCCGTGTCGATCCGTTCGCCGGTCACCGTGGAGTAGAAGGCGATCGTGGACGACTTCGGCTCGATCGGCGCCAGCGCCTCGGCGAGGTCCGCCTCGATCGCCTCAACGTGCGCGGAGTGCGAGGCGTAGTCCACCGGGATGATCCGGGCTCGGATCTCCTTGGCGTCACACTCGGCTTTCAGCTCCTGCAACACCTCTGGGTCACCGGAGACGACAGTCGTGGTGGGGCCGTTGATGGCCGCGATGCTGATGCCGTCCTTGAGCGGCACCTCTGCGGCGGGCAGTGACACCGACATCATGCCGCCCTTGCCCGCGATCGCCTTGATCGCCCTGCTGCGCAACGTGACCACGCGCGCGGCGTCGTCCAGGCACAGCGCACCGGCGACGTAGGCGGCGGCGATCTCACCCTGGGAGTGCCCAACCACTGCCGCCGGTTCGAGGCCGTAGGACCGCCACACCGCGGCCAGCGACACCATCATCGCGAACAACGCGGGCTGCACGACATCCACGCGTTCCAACGCCTTCGCGTCGTCGAGGACGTCGATGAGCGACCAGTC
>CBIMJO010001012.1:0-4414 GCA_966244135.1 uncultured Actinocrispum sp.
CCAGGTCCTCGGCCAGCCCGACGTCGCGCACGATCCGCGCCAGCCCGGCGATCACCCGGGCCGACTCGATCCGCCACACGGCGTCGATCGCTCGGTGTGTCTCGGCAACCGTCACGGTCCCGCCCCCATCGTCGGCATTCGGCGGGTCTCACCGTACCGACCGGGGGCGACATCTCATCCGAACTGCCGTCGAAACCGTCAGCGGAACAGCTTCGGCCAGCCCTCCGGCGAGTCCTCCCAGCCCTCCTGCCGTCCGTACGGGGTGAGGTCCAGGAAGTTGTAGCTGGTCACGTTGTGGTCCAGGCCCCGGGCGAACGCGCTGTAGGTGTGGAACACGGTGTCGCCGTCGCGCAGGAACACGGAGTTGACCGGCCAGTCGCCGCGCAGGTCGGTCTCCTTGAAGCCCTGGGCGAGCAGGGCGTCCTTGTCCTTGTAGTTGAACTCGATGGGCGCCTTCTGCTCGTCGAGGGTGGCGTGGAAGTCGTAGTTGAAGTCCGTGCCGTCGGATGAGTAGAAGGGGAACTGCCAGCCGCGGCCCTCGCTGTAGGCCTGGATCTTGGCGTAGGGCGCGCGGGCGATCGCCACGAACGTGACGTCACGCTTGTGCAGCTCACCCAGGATCTGCGGGGTGAAGTGCTGGTCCGCGGCGGCGGTGCAGCTGGGGCAGCCGCGGTCCTGGTCGTCCAGCCACATGAAGTGATGCACGTAGAGCTGGCTGCGGCCGTCGAAGATCTCCGCCAGGGTGCGCTTGCCGTCCGGGCCGGTGAGCAGGTACTCCTTGTCCACCTTCACCATGGGCAGCCTGCGCCGCTCCGCGTTCAGCGCGTCCCGCACCTTCGTGGCGGCCTTTTCCTTGGCCAGCAAGGTCTTACGGGCCGTGAGCCAGTCCTCGCGGGAGACCACTGGGGGGAGTGTGTTGGTCACCGGATCCTCCGTTTCTCGGGTGTCCTCGGATGTACTGACAGACCCCGGAGCGGAAAGTCACCGGTCCGGCGATGAGTTTTCGCGACGGATCTGGTCTGTACTGGTGACCGCGGTACGCGCACGGAGAGGATCGGGATGGTGACCAGGGCAGCAGCCGTCGACCAGGACTTCCGGGAGAAGCTCGACCCGTTGCGGCCGGAGCTGCTCGCGCACTGCTACCGGATGCTCGGGTCGCTGCACGAGGCCGAGGACCTGGTGCAGGAGACGTACCTGAACGCGTGGCGGGCGTACGCCCGGTTCGAGGGCCGTTCGTCGCTGCGGACCTGGCTGTACCGGATCGCCACCAACGCCTGCCTGACCGCCCTCGACAGCCGCGGGCGCCGGCCGCTGCCGGTCGGCCTCGGCGAGGAACGCAGCGACCCCGCCACCCCGCCGATGGTGCGCGAGGAGGTGCTGTGGCTGGAGCCGTTCCCGGAGACCGCCGCCGCGGTGTGCTCCCGGGAGAGCATCCGGCTCGCGCTGATCGCGGCCCTGCAGTACCTCCCGCCGAAACAACGCGCGGTGCTGATCCTGCGGGACGTGATGCAATGGCGCGCCAACGAGGTCGCCGAGATCCTCGGCACGACCACAACCGCTGTGAACAGCGCCCTGCAACGCGCCCGGACTCAGCTGTCGGACGTCGCACCGGACCGCGACGCGATGACCGAACCGACCGAGTCCGAGCAGCGCGCCCTGCTCGACCGCTACGCCAAAGCGTTCGAAGACCACGACATCCCCGCGATCGTGGCGCTGTTCACCGAGGACGCCATCGCCGAGATGCCGCCGTTCGGCGACTGGTACCTCGGCGGTGAAGCCATCGGCCGCCTCGCCGCCACCTGGTGTCCCGCCGCGGCACCTGGCGATCTGCGCCTGGTACCGATCACCCTCAACGGCCAGCCCGGGTTCGCCAGCTACCTCCGCGGTGCGGACGGCGACCACCACGCTTTCAAACTCGAGGCCTTGACGTTGAGTTCGGCCGGCGTCACCCACTCGGTGGCGTTCTTCGACACCACGCTGTTCCCCAAGTTCGGCTTGCCCGAACGGATTTAGTTCGCCATCCGGTGCAACGCACCTGTCGTCGGCGGAGTTTTAGAAAGGTCGGGGTTGTGGCGGAGACGGCGACGTGGGGGTGTCGCCGTCTCCGGCACGCATTCAGGCCGGTGCGGCCTCGCGGCGTGCCCAGCTGGCGAAGTCTGTGGCGGGCCGGCCCAGCACGTGTGCGACACCGTCGCTGAGATAGGCGTCCTCGCCGCGGCGGATCCCGCCCAGCATCGCCATCCGCCAACGGATGTACTCCTCCGGCGTGCCGGCGCCCCGCAGCTCGGCGACGTGCTCGGCGTCGGGCTGATCGCGAAACGCGACAGGCTGGCCGGTGACCTCGGACAGGACCCCCGTGGCCTGCTCGAAGGTGAGCGCGGCCGGGCCGGACAGGTCCAGTGTCTCGCCGGTCGCCGTGCCCTTGGCGAGCACGTGCGCGGCGACCTCGGCGATGTCCTCGACGTCGATGAACGGCTGCGCACCCTCGCCGACCGGCGCGATGACGTGCCCGTCGACGGGCGTGAACATGGCCTCGGTGAAGTTCTGGGCGAAGTGGGCCGGGCGCAGGATCGTCCAGGGCAGCGGACCGGCGGTCAGTGCCTGTTCCGCGCGGGCGACGTTGCCGTCCGGCAGGAACTCGACACCCCGCGCGGACAACAGCACCGCGTGCCGGGCACCTTCGGCGGCCGCGGTGTCCAGGAACGCAGTCAGCAAGGGGCTCCAGTCCGTCGCCGAGCCGGGGCCGACCACGAAGACACCGTCGGCGCCACGCACCGCAGGCGCCCAGGTCAGCGGGTCCTGCCAGTCGAACCGGACCGGCGTCGACCGGCTTGCCGCGCGCACGTCGTGTCCATCGCGCTCCAGGGTGCGGGCCACCCGGCGGCCGACCTTGCCGGTTCCTCCGAGGATCAGAAAAGTTCCCATGTCCACGACGGTAGGCACACCGTACTGGACGAACAATAAGTGAACGTCTGCTTTTCCTTTGTGTTCGTCTACGCTGTGGGTGTGGACATCCTGGCGGACGAACTGGCTCAGGCGCGGGCGCGCGGTGCGGTGTTCTCCGTACTGAGTCGCCGGTCGCCATGGGGACTCGAGTTCAGCGGCACTCGCCCGCTGACCGCGCACCTGCTGTTGACGGGCGACGGCGTGCTGGAGTTTCCGGACGCGGCACCCGTGCCGTTGGGCGCCCGGGATGTCGCGCTGGTGAGCAGGGGTACGCCCTATCGGCTGGCGAGCGGCCCGGACGCGGATGCCGAGCCGATCGAACACGCACGCCACCGCGGATCCGACACCGGGGCGACAGATGCGGTGATCCTGTGCGGGGCGTACGTCCTGGAGGGCACTATCGGAGCGGCGCTCCTGGGCGCACTGCCTCGCGTGGTGGTCATCCCGGCGGCCCAGCTGGTGCCCGCACACGCCACCGCGATCGACCTGCTCGCCGAGGAGGCGGCCGCCGACGGGCTGGGCCAGCAGGCGCTGCTGGACAGGTTGCTGGACGTCAACCTCGTCTACGCACTGCGGGCCTGGTGGGCGCAGCCGGGAGCCGCGCCGCCGGGCTGGTACCGCGCGGCCACCGATCAGCACCTTCGCCGTGTCCTGGAAGGCATCCACGCCGACCCGGCCTCGCCGTGGAGCGTGGTGGAGATGGCCCGGACGGCCGGAATGTCGCGCGCGGCGTTCTCCGCCCACTTCACCATGACCGTCGGGCAGCCACCGATGCGGTATGTCACCGCGTTGCGGATGCAGCGGGCCGAGGACGCCCTGCTGCGCACGGACGCGCCTTTGGCGAGCATCGCCGCGGATGCGGGCTACCGCAACGAATACGCCTTCGCCACGGCGTTCCGCCGCCGGCACGGCATCCCGCCCGGCCGGTGGCGCCGAGAAGCCGGGCACGGGTATACGCCGGACGACGCGCACGCGCCGTCCGGCGTAAGCGGTTAACCGGGGGACTCAGAATTCAGCGACCGTGGCGGCCGGCGACGCGGAAATACCCACGCCGTACATCCGCTGGTCGCCCGACCAGTTGCGGCCATCGAACGTGTTGTACCAAAGCTGGCCATTGCGTTCGTAGCCCTGGTGGAAACAGTAGAGCCGGTCCTTGTGCACGACAGCCGATGGGTTCGCGGACATCAGCGTTCGCTGCACACGCGTGTCGCCGGTCCAGTTGGCGCCGTCGAACGCGTTGTACCAGAGCTCACCGTTCTCGGCGTAACCCTGGTGGAAGCAATAGATTCGCCCGTTGTACACCACCGCCGACGGACCCTCGGAGGTGCCGGTCCCGGGAACGTGCACATCTCCGGACCAGTTGCGGCCGTCGAACGTGTTGTACCAGAGCTCGCCGTTCTTGGCGTAACCCTGGTGGAAACAGTAAAGCCGGTTGTTGTACACCACTGCCGAAGGGCTGGCCGACATA
>CBIMJO010001013.1:0-4413 GCA_966244135.1 uncultured Actinocrispum sp.
GGAGGGACCACCCGGTTTGGTTCCCGGGGTGGCCGGATGGGGCCTGGTCAGGGGGTGGGGGTGGGGAACAGGAGGGTGCGGTTGCGCCCGGCGGTCTTGGCGGCGAGGAGGGCGCGGTCGGCGGCGCTGACGACCTCCTCGAGGGTGGTGCCGTGCTGGGGGTGGGCGGCGACGCCGACGGAGACGGTGACGGTGTCGACGCCGGCGATGGGGATGGTGGCGATGCGGCGGCGGATACGTTCCGCGATCGCCATGGCGTCGTCCTGGAGGGTGTGTGGGAGGAGGACGACGAATTCCTCGCCGCCGAACCGGCCGACGAGGTCGGTGGCGCGGACTTCGGATTTCAGCACATCGGCCACGCCGCGCAGATGTTTGTCCCCGACCAGGTGGCCGTGGCGGTCGTTGATCAATTTGAAGTTGTCCAGGTCCAGCATCAGCAACGCGGTGGAATGCGAGGAACGGCCCAGTTCCGCGGCGGCGTCCTGGGACCATGAGGCCGAGTTCAGCAACCCCGTCTTGGGGTCGGCGCGGGCCTGCTCACGCAACTGGCGGATCAGCACCCCGCGATGCAGCACCAGGGTGATCCCGATGATCAACAACAACGCCACCGGCCAGTCCACCAGCGCCCACGCGAGCAGGATTCCCAGCGCGATGGTGGCCGCCTCCAGCGAGTAGTCGGCCGGCGCGCCCAGTGCGTCCCGCACGCGTTTGTGCGGCGTTCCCAGATAAACGGCCACGGTGATGAGGATTGTGTTCACCGTCAGGAACACCAGGCCGGCGCCCACGACCACGCCGAACGAGGCGATATTCCGCGGCATGTGCGCGAAGTTCTGGTCACTCACCAGCGCGAGGTATGCGGTGCTCGCATATCCGGCGACCATCGTCGCGGCCGTCGAGAATGTCCGGCGATACAGCGCGTTCGGGCGAATACGCACCCACCGGAAGAAGTACGAGACGATAATAACCACAGCTGACAGCGCTGGGTGCAGAAGCAGGATCGCGGCGAACATCCAGACGGAATTGAGATCGATGAACGGCGTTCCCTTATAGCGCTCCCGCATCTTCTCAATCGGCCTTGACAGCTCTGTGTAAAGTGCGGCGCAACTGGTAAGAAGGATCAGCGGAACGATGTTGTCGCGATCGATTGCAATAGTTGACAATGATCCTGCGACGCCGAAAACCGCCAGAGCGTCGACCGCGAGGACATAACCGATGAGGCTCTTTCTGGGCATCCGCCAGACAGCCCAGCGCCGAATCGGCATTCGGGCGAACTGGCTTCTGGACATGGTCATCCGCAGTCCGTCCGCCGCCAGGGCAGCAACGTAACGGAACGTAGAGTGTGAGTCACTCCGACATTTGGGGACTGCGAATTCCGCTGCCCGGAACCCTGCGTGAGAAACGAAGGGAGGTGCTCGGCAATGCGTGGACAGAACTGGCGCGGTCAGAACTGGTGACTACTCACGGTCACCGACATAGGGGGCTGTGGCTGCCGGGCCCGGTCCGGCAGCGACTCCCACCCCAGATCCGCTAGGACAGCCCCCGGAACCCGACGCGCTCGGCGTCGCTGGGTGTGCGGAACCACACTTCGGCCACGATCCGGTCGAACTGCGGGTTGTCCTGCGTGCAGTACCGCAGCGCGGTCACGCTCGCCTTCACGTTGAACTCCGGCGCCGGCGACCCGCCGCCGGGCAGCGGCATGGCCGACCCGGGACCGAACGGGCCGGGCGGCACGAACTCCTCCGCCTCACCGTTCTCGGCCTCACCGCGCTCGGACACCGGCACGATCGACTCGAACAGCCCCCGGCTCATCGCCGACTCGGGCGTGACCTGGGCCGGCAGCGGCTGCGGCGGCGTGGAGAACCCGCCCTCCAGCTCCGGCGACTCGTCGATCGCCGCGGCGACGGGCTCGTCGTCATCGTCGTGGTCGTCGTAGCCGTGCCGCGCGGGCGGCGGCATCGCCTGGGTCAGCTCGGCGGCCGACTGCGGCGGCACCACGCCGGCCACCGGGGCCGGCGGCTGCGACTCGTCCAGCGACCGGATCACATCCGCCGGGATCGGCGTGGTGTGCTCGGTGAAGATGGTGCCGCCCTCGTCGACGTTCTCGTCGTCCTCGACGTCGGTGATGGCGAGCGGGTCCTCGTTCTCCTTGGCGAACCAGTCCTGCCCGCTCGGCTCGACCTGCGGCGGCCGCGGGATCTCCGGCGGCACGAAGACCGTCGTGCTCTCGGTGAACCGCTGGAACGGGGTGTCCGACAGCTCGGTGTCGTGGTCACCGGACAGCGGCGGCTCCGGCGGCGCGGTCGGGCCGGACTCCAGCCGGCTCTGGATCGGCTCCGGAGCGGGCATGGCCGGCGCGGCCGGCGGGACGGGACGGGACGGGAGCGGATCCCCGGTGCCACCCGAGCGAACCGGAAGCGGATCTCCAGGGCCCGGCCGGACGGGAAGCGGCTCACCGGCGCCCGGCCGGACCGGGAGCGAGTCACCGGAACCCGGGCGGACCGGGAGCGGATCCCCGGCACCGGAGCGGACCGGGAACGCGTCCTGGACGCCCGCGGACCGGGAGGGCAGCGGGTCCGCGGCGAGCGGCTGAGCGGCGAGCGGGGCAGGCGGGGACGAGACCGACGGCAGCGGCGGCACGGACCGCTTCTGGGTCTCGAACAGGTCGTCCAGGAACTTGTCCGCCGCGTTCGGGCCGGGCCCGCCGGACGAGGACGGCTGCGGTTGTGGCTGCAGCTGCGGCTGGTGCGGCGTGTGCACCGTCGGCTCGGTTCCCGCCTTGGGCAGCACCACCGTCTCGGGGCGCGCGTTCGCCTCCTCCAGCTCGATCAGCCGCTTGCGGTTCGGCCGGACCAGCAGCAGCCAGGTGAAGAACACCCCGAGCAGGAATGACCCCAGGCTCCATAGCCAGACCTGTCCGAAGATCTGCATCACTCGCTCCCTCGTGCATCCCTACCCGGCGCCCAGCCTAAACGGCCCGCCGTGAGGAGGGCCTATCGGCTGCGCTCGATCACGTACCGGGTCAGCAGCTCCAGCGCGTCCCGGGCGGCGCAGTCGGGCAAGGGCGACAAAGCGGCGTGCGCCCGCTCCGCGTACTGCTCCAGGGTCTCGCGGGACCGGTCCATGCCCTTGGACGACCGCAGCAGCGCCAGCGCCTCGTCGACCTCCGCGTCGTCGGTGATCGGGCCGTCGAGCAGGGTGGCCAGCCGGGCCGCCTCCGGGCCGCCGAGCTGCAGCGCGAACAGCATCGGCAGGGTCTTGACGCCCTCACGCAGGTCGGTGCCGGGGGTCTTGCCCGACTCGTCGGCCGGTGAGGCGATGTCGATGATGTCGTCGGAGATCTGGAACGCCGCTCCGATGATCTTGCCGTACGTGTAGAGCGCCTCGGTCTGCTCCGCCGTGGCGTTGGAGAACATCCCGCCGTACCGGCCCGCGGTCGCGATCAGCGACCCGGTCTTCTGGCCGATGACCGACAGGTAGTGGTCCACCGGATCCTCGCCGGGCGCCGGGCCGACGGTCTCCCGCATCTGCCCGGTGACCAGCTCGCCGAACGTCTCGGCGATGATCCGGGCCGCGTCCGTGCCCAGGTCGGCCACCAGGCCGGAGGCGTGCGCGAACAGGAAGTCGCCGGTCAGGATGGCGATGGTGTTGTCCCACCGGGCGTTCACGCTCGCGGCGCCGCGCCGCATGGTGGCCTCGTCCATCACGTCGTCGTGGTAGAGCGTGGCCAGGTGCACCAGCTCGACCGCGGCCGACGCGGTGACCACCTCCGGCAGCGCGCCGTCGGCGATGTGCGAGGCGAGCAGGGTGAAGATCGGGCGGAAACGCTTGCCACCCGCGTTCACCAGGTGCAACGCCGCCTCGTCGATGAACGAGACGTCGCTGTCGGCGACCCCTCGCAGGATCTTCTCCACGTCCGCGAGCGCGATGGTCACCGACTTCACCAGGTCCGGGTCGGCGGCGCTCAGGCCGAGCGGCAGCCGTGGGCCAGGAACGGCAGGCGTTTGGTCAACGGTCACGTCGTCGTCGCTCCCCGAGGCAGTGTTCAACCAGCCACCTCAGCGTAATAGCCGAGGTGGCGCACGCGCTGACTACCTCATCACGCTGTCACGCCCGTAACACCCTGACCAGTCCTGAAACGGACAGGACCCCCGGGCGGGCGCCCGGGGGTCCTCTCGATGGTTCGGGTGGATCTAGAACGCGAAGGCGCCGGAGCTCGCCCAGTTGATGGCGAAGGCCGGGACGACGCCCAGCACCAGGGTCACCAGGACGCCGAGGGTGATGGCGACGGTGGTGAAGGTGCCGGGGACGGTGACCGAGGGGCCGTCCGGGGCCGGGTCGCTGAAGTACATCAGGACGATGACCCGCAGGTAGAAGAACGCGGCGACGGCCGAGGCGATCAGGGCGATCACGACC